>CAZMZV010000033.1:0-20475 GCA_964570975.1 uncultured Methanotrichaceae archaeon
CCATCACTCACTCAGGCCCAACGCCTTACGCCGCGCATCGCCTCATATCGGCCCTAATATGTAGGGCATATTGGTATATAAACATTTCGGTAATGACCTTGTGCATGTATTCACATGCACAGCTCCATCATTGGGGAGGCGATATTAAAGCTTTTCCCCAACTCATACAGTTAAACCCATCTGCTTTGCCGCAATCGCTAACAAAGCTCAATTCGGGATGTGATCTTCCATGCCAAGGATGTATATAAATCTTTCTGCCAAATTGCTGCCTTCCTCGCACTGCTGCCATGAGAAGCATCGCGAAAGGGGTGGTTAAAAGATACCTAAGCTCTGGCCTGAGGGACGCGATTTGTTCTTTGAATCCATCTTGTAGATGCAGTCGTCAACTGCTCCGCCCTAAAGGACGGGGCCTCCTGCCTGCTCGAGGTGAACTTGATTCACCGAACACATTATCAGGAATTGCCACCCCATGGCAGAATAACTGGCGACCATGCGAGGTCCAGATGTTGGAATTCCATGTAAGTTAAAGCCGACTTTCAAATGTCAACAAATATGCGCACACTGGTAAGCTGCCTGTAGCGAGTTGAGGGAGATGAAACCAACAACAATGGACTTCATTCGAGAATATGATCTTATGGAAGCAAATCAGATGCAACCGGCCCACTTCATGTCGTCGCGTGATCAGGAACAGTGAGATCAACCCAGCTGCGGTATACTACCCGCCCGCCTACCAACAACTATATCTCAAGAGCTTTCATCTCTTGGCACACGCCTCTTATCTCGCATGCTAAAACTACGGCCTAGCATGGAAGGGTTAGGGCTCGATTCTGCTGTTTTTTAGCTCCTTTAAAGCGTTTTCGTCCATCCGGATCTCGCTGATCTCCACAGCTCCCATAGAGCAGATGAGCTTTGATAGATACTTCGAGATCTCAATTCCAAGTTCCGCATAGCGGCTTGATATCACCAGAGAAAATGCCCAGGCGGTGTTATAGGCAGACCATATGGCGTAGGCGAAATGAACCATCAGCTCATCAACACCACCCTCGATCCAAGGACCCTCTGCATTCGGCCACACTATCCTGGATCTCATTACAGTTGGGTCGTCTATCTCCACCTCAAACCTCATTACTCCATCCACACTTCCATCCCCGGGATTCCTAACAGGCCCATCGATGCCGAATCCAGTGGAATACCCATATTATATAAGGTCTCATTGAATTTAACACTTGGGGATGGCCATGACAGTAGTATCAGGAAAAGAGGCTATGAATTATGTGGAGTCGCTGATAGACGAGAAGATTCAGGAGCAGATGTGCGGAGTTGATCTTACTGCCAGCTGCATAGAGAGATTCGCCTCATCAGGTTCGCTGGACTATGATAATAGTGAGAGGCGTCTTTCCGCCACAGAGATATTACCGTTCGATGATGATGGTTGGGTATTTCTCGATCGTGGCGCGTATCTTGTAACATTCAACGAGATCGTGAGAGTGCCCATGGACAAGATGGCAATGGCGCTTCCTAGATCCAGCCTTCTGAGATGTGGCGCAACTCTTGATACAGCAGTATGGGACCCCGGATATAACGGAAGATCGCAATCATTGCTAGTAGTACATAACCCTCATGGAATTCGTATAAAAAAGAATGCAAGGCTCATGCAGCTTATATTCATCTGCATGCGCGAGGTAGCGCATAAAGCCTATAGTGGTATATATCAAGGAGAGAACATCTAGATGATCCTCGCGGATTCTATGATCTTCGATGTAGTATTTCCATCAAATGCAGATAGCAGCATGATGTAGCTATTATCTCCTGGATCCCATACTGCGAGATACGCTTCGCTGCCGGAGAAGGTACCAGATGTAAACGTTATATTATGCACGAGAACAGGTGCGCCGTAAAAGCTTGTGGCCGTCCAGTTCCCAGTCTCATGCCCCTCCTTAGTGGCCTCCATCAGCAATGCTACTGAGAAGATATCCACGAAAGACTCCTTGCTTATCATCTTCAATAGCTCATCGTATGGTGTGAACACAACAGCCTCTGCCCTGCCATTCTCTCCTTGGATAGTAAAATTCTCCATAAGAATTCCAGAAGATGCGTCTACGCTGCCCTTCTCAATGCCATATTCGTCCCCTAGATCGATAACAAATGTCCGTTCGCATGGAACCAACACCTTAGCATCGAGCGCAACCGAGTTTCCAAGCAGAAGAATAGAAACCGCGACCATCATCGCCAATCTATTCAAATTATCACCAGGTTCTCTCTTCTCGGCATCTCATAAATATTTATTGACCTTCAGGACCCTTGTCCGATAAATGGCTCTGAGAATCTACGAGGCCAACATGCTAAGTTTTCAATGGTATGTGTACACGATCTGCTTTATTGCGCTTCCCCATGCACTCGAGATGACTATATAAAGCCAAAGATTTCGGGACTATACAATTCCACAGTCTCAGAGATAACTTTAAATACGATGATGTGCTCTTTTGACCAAAAGACTTATATTCGACTAAAGTCGACATAAGTCTCGGCAAAAGTCGATTATCATTACAATCTCCCTCCTTTACCCTACATCCAATCGACTTTTGCTCTCTTCTCAATTACCTATCTGTCGTTCCTCAAAGGGTGAATGACCTCAGCTGTTAAAGCATTTGTCTAAAAAAACACTCACGACCTAATGGCGAATGAAAATGGTTCGGATGCATTTTCATACCGTATTGTGTATGCTGATACGAGCTGAATCTTGGAAGGATAGGCTCTCTGGCTATTGGTTACCGGATGTCGGTTATCGGATTTGCCTTTGCATATTGAGACCGACCTCAACCCAAAAATAGTACGCATTGACTATCCGAAGCCGATACATGCGATTCCGATAAAATTTGCAGCATATTTTAATGGTGTTTTATATGCTTATCCTTTTCAATGCCAATCCTCCTAAAAATAGAAATGCCATCATGAACGCACTAAGCGCTAGAAAGTGTCTGAGTGGCAGTGTCTCTCCTAGGGCCAGGGCCCTCAGGCAGATGCTTGAGTGTGTGAGCGGGAGAAGATAAAGCGCTGCTCTCAGCCACTCCGGCACCTGTGATACCGAGAAGAACGTCCCGCCGAGAAAGGTCATGGGCATCAGAAGCAAGCTGCTGAACGTTGCCATATCCTCATGGGATCTTGCGAGCAGTGCCGCGAGCACGCCCATCGAAGCGAATATCATGCATGTTATTGCAATAGTTACGAAGAAAAGTAGATCTATGTCCATCGATGGGGCGATATGCATCGAGAGCATAACGAATACCGAGGAGCTTATCAACCCTCTGACCATGCCGATCATCGATCTCCCAATAAGTAAAGATATATCCGACACAGGAGACATCAAAGATTCATCGAAGCTCCTGAAATAAAGGCGATCTACGTTTAGCCTTATGCCGGAACCATTGAAGCTCGTGTTCATGGCGGTAAGTGCGATTATGCCGGGGATTACGAACTCGAGGTAGCTCATGCCGTTCATGCTTATACCCCTGCCCAGACCCCAGCCGAAGGCCATCAGGTAGAGCAGTGGGCTCATCAAGGTTGTTAAAAGATACCTGGCCCATCTGCGCTTAAGCGTCACCATATCCGACCAGAGTATGCTATATATATCAAAAAGCATCACCTGTAGCTTCAATTCTCAAGCACCCTCTCGCCTGTTAGCTCGATGAATACATCCTCGAGGTTCGATTCTCTCATTACAACTCTCGTATTTGGTGGTAGTCTTCTTACATAATCAGAGGCTTCAGCTCTACCTGAGAAGTAGCTGTAATGGGTGCCGTTCGAGTTCGTCTGGACCTCTACCGTGACCATTCCAATCATTCTGCGCATCTCGAGAGGGGTTCCAAGTGCTATCATTCTGCCATGATGTATTATCCCCACCCTGTTGCACAAGGACTCCGCCTCCTCTATGTAGTGCGTCGTGAGAAAGACCGTGGTACCATCAGAGTTTACGCTTCTGATCAGATCCCACACGCGCCTGCGCGTTTGGACGTCCAGACCGACAGTGGGCTCATCTAATATCAGCAGCTTCGGCCTGTGCAGCAGGGCTCTTGCGATCATGGCGCGCCGCTTCATGCCTCCAGAGACGTCATCTATCAGGTAATCCGCATATTCGCTGATGCCAACATAGTCCAGTAGCTCGGATATACGCGCCCTTCTCTCAGAGCGCGGAATGTGATGAAGCCTCGCATGCAGCTCCAGGTTTTCTTCTATCGTCAGATCTCTATTCATGCTCATATGCTGCTGAACTACGCCGAACTCCGCCTTGACACGCGATGGTTCTCTGCTAACATCTATGCCATTGATGAGCACTCTCCCAGATGTTGGTTTGGTCAGTGTAGTCATGATTCGAATGGTCGTGGTCTTACCGGCACCATTTGGTCCTAAAAAGCCGAACAGCTCGCCGCGCTCGACATGAAGGTCGAGGCCGTTCACCACCCGCCTTCCTGAGTACTCCTTTGTGAGTGCTGATATCTGTATCATTTCATCCTTCTAAGACTAATGCAACGTAACATAAGTTTTGAATAGATGAGATATTAGCTGTAATGCATGTCCTACTGTTCTCGAACAGTGTTGTGAAACTAGCGCTTTAATGCCTGTCACCTTTACTTGATGACTTGAAGATCGCTGTTTCGCCTATACCAATGAGATTCAAATCTCAGGATAGACGAATATCCTGCCATCAGGGTAATCTACGCCTAGCATCCTCAGGTACTCTTTGTAGACTTCCACCGGATCGAGATCTATCTCTGGATGGATGATCTTCGCCAGATATGCGAGCCCCACAGCATCATCAAGGCCAGCAGTTATCTCCCAGTTGATCAGATACACTCGGTTAGTTTTGATCGCATTGATGCTCTTTGAGCCAGCCCTTTCGACGATCTCATTTCTTATGCCTTCGAGCTTCACACTATCGATTGATGGCGGCCGCCCCCATCCAAAGGGATATGGCGTCCTATCTGTATATGATACCTTTTTTATTATGACATCAGGATTTTTGGATATGACCCATTCCCAGTCTACAACCGGGTAAGCGCCTGTCACTTCATTTCCGATGTTGATTCCGCGCGCGAGTGAGATAAGCTGATCCATGCCTGAACCAACGCCATGCGTTGTGTAAGATCCTCCCTTAGATGTCGATTCTGCGTAGACTCTGAGAATGTTTGTGCCCGCAACGGCCTTTTCGACTTTTGCTTTTGTCATCTCATGCCATTCTGCATATCTTCTGGCCTCTTCCTCTCTATCTAGTATCTTGCCGAGTGTTAAGATCTCTGAGATCATGCTCTCTGGCTTGTATAGGTCAAGTCCCACAACCTTTATGCCAAATGGCGAGAGCTTCTTGTCGGCCTCCTCCACACCATATGGTTTTCCCGGCGAAACATATGTTATCACGAGGATATCCGGGACTATCTCCTCCCCTTTCTTTGCGATCTCCGCTATCATCTCGTAGTCCGGATCGCTCCATTTGCCGATCATCTGTGTGTCTCTTAGTTGTGGAAAGTAATACTCTTTGTTCTTGACAGTATCCGATACACCGACGATCTTATCTGCACACCCGAGTATAGCAACAGCCTCTGCAGCATCAGAGTTCAGAACAATGATTCTCTCGATAGGAATGTCGATGGTCACCTCTCTGCCGGCAGAATCATTGACCTTGATAGGATAGCTAGAAGTACCTTCAACTGCAGGTATAAAAATCAATAACATCAGAGCTAATAAAATCATCAACTCCCTCATAGTTTCATCCCATCTCTTTTAGTGACATTTGTTCATACTTCTGATGTTAATATTATTAATAAACTTTTTGTTCGGCTGTCAGGATCTGTCCGGATAAGCATTGTGGCCAGAAATTTGGACCTTTACCGCTCCTGCATGTCAGAAATACCTAATCCTTATTCGGACAGGTCCGCAGGAAGATGGGCAAAGGCTATATGCTGGGATTTCCTCCTGGCTAGCGTGGTCCAGATCCGAGAGTGTTTAATTCTGACATGCCTGATTGTGTTTGCACTTGATGCCTCTGCTCAGGATATCCATCAGAATGAGAACCAGAGGATAGCAGCATCGGAGATCGTGGGGAAGATAAGATCTGGAGTGCCGGTTGCATATGAGAATGTGTACATCGATGGCGACCTTAACCTCTCGAAGATCGAGCGACCTCTGGTAGCTCCTCTCAGGATGATCAACTCCACGATCAATGGATCTTTTAACATGAATGGCATCACATTTATGAGCTCGCTGGATCTCACTGGCACGGTCATCTCCGGCAACTTCACGGCAGTGGGCGTTAAATTCGATTCCGATGCGTCCTTCGCAGGGGCGCATTTCCTAAGGGGTGCTGCATTTCACCTCGCCAAGTTCGGTGGCATCGCAAACTTCGTCGGCGCCAACTTTCACGGACCCGTGAGCCTGGACTACGCTCAGTTCTCGAAGCTTGCTAGCTTTGAGGGGGCAGCCTTCTGGAATTACGCGTGCTTTGCGAACGCGCAGTTTTTGGGGGATACTAGCTTAGAGAAGGCGCATTTTCTAAACGGCGCGAGCATGGAGTTCACACGCTTCAATCAGCTCGTCTCTTTCTGGCGTTCGGTCTTCCACGGAGAGGTGAGCTTTGCGAACAGCGAATTCAGGGGCACAGCGAATTTCATACGTGTTAAGTTTGATGACAATGCCATATTCATGGGCGCTCGATTCTATAGCGATGCGACCTTCAGCGGCTCGATCTTCTCCAAAGCCGCGGTCTTCGGCCTCACGACATTCGAGGGTTTCTCGGACTTCTCGAATGCTGTTTTCGATTCCGTGGCGTTCTTCGGGCTCGCAAAGCTCGAGGATAACACCAGGTTTGTCAACACTACATTCAACAGCGATCTGATTCTCACGAGCTCCAGGATTTACACGATGCAGATGGAGAATGCGACATTCTCAGCCAACTCCAAAGTGGCTCTAAACGAGGCCGATTTCACAAGGGTCATCGCGCGCTGGTCCTCTCTGAAGGATCATCTTGTGTATGACAGCGCAGCATATCTCGCGCTCGTCAAGAACTACAAGAACCTTGAGTGGCGGGATGATGCGGATGACTGCTACTATCAGTACAGGAGGATAACACAGTCCATGGAGCCTTGGGGTCTAGCGAAGCTGATCGATGTGATCTCCTGGCTCTCATGCGGTTACGGAGTGAGGCCCAGCTACACAATATTCTGGTCGATATTTTTGATACTCATATTCGGGATACTCTTCTGGGCAGGAAATGGCGTACGGGAGATAGAATGGGAGTATCTATCAGATGAGCCTGTGGATTCTGATACAAAACAGGAGGAGCCAGATTCAGAGGAGACAGAAGAAATGGACGAGGCTCCAAAGGAGAGAGTATCATTCGCAGACGCCCTGTACTTCAGCGCGATGTCGTTCACAGCGCAGTCTCCGCCATCTCTTTATCCTGTAGGCATTTACAAACACATCGGCATGATAGAGGGAATACTGGGATGGTTCCTGCTGGGACTGTTCGTCGTGGTGCTGAGCGGAATGCTGATACGTTAGCTAGAGCAGAACGAAATGTCAAAATCAATCTGATTTGTACGTCGTCGCTCTGTGTATCGAAAACCCCTTCATGGAGGAAGGTCATCCATCTGGATAAAAACGGCCCGGAGGCATTTTCGTACCAATTCATAATTGTTCGCAAAGCGCTTGATTCAGAGGCTAATAGAAACAGATCTAAAAACAGAGATTTAAAAAACTGCCTGCGCAAAAAAAATCTTTCCGCCCCAAAAAGGGGCGTGTATAGAATGAGAAGATGTGATTAACCGAAGAGCGCGCCGAGCCCCTCGATTCCGCTCTCCTCGGCCTCCTCCTTCTTCTCCTCTTCCTCTTCTTTAGCTTCTGGCTTGGCTGCAGCCTTTTCCGTAGCAGCAGCCGCAGGTGCTGCAGCCACCACTGGCATCGCAGTCGCCTGAGATAGCACCTTGTCTATATCCACGCCCTCGAGGGCCGAGACCAGAGCTTTTATCCTGACCTCGTCAGGAGTAACACCTGCTGCCTCGAGAACTCTTTTGATGCCATCATCGCTTACCTCTTTACCTGAGCTGTGTAGTAACAATGCCGCATATATGTATTCCATCTAAACTCACCTTTTCAACCAAAGAGTGAACCCAGCCCAGCGGCTGCGTCCTCCTCTTCCTCTTTCTTCTCTTCCACCTCTTCAACAACCTCTTCCGCCTGCTTCTGCTCCGTTACCTCTTGACCCGCAGACGTCAAGCCTGCTATGGCCTGAGCATTAGCATAAGCCTTCATGATGATCTGGTCCATCATGCCAGGAACAGGTATACCACGTTCGGAAACCAGAGTTCTTGCACCGGCTGCTGCCCGCAGGAGAATCGGAGCTACCGTCTCTGGTGTCACATAGGCTATCTCAACCGCAAAGGAAAGCGCATTTCTAGCCGCTTCAGATATATCTCCGAGGATAGCCTCAACATCAACCGCGAGATCTTTTGCCTCGAAGACCAGGCCCTCGCTGTATGCCGCACGAAGATCCAAGCCCACTAGCTTTGGGTAGATCTCCATCAGCTGGAGCGCCTCGGCAACCTTCGGAGTGATTATATCGCCCTTCTTGGCGAGCACTGTTCTCTGGCTTATAACCACCTTGCCACCTTTTATGCTGGCTGGTATGCCAGCGCTCTGCAGCTTTCCGACTGTAGGCCCGGGAGAGAACGATGTCTCGCCGCTCTCGACTACTATATCCATGGGCGCTACCGCGCCGGCCTTTATGGGCATCGGACGTTTCTCTGCATCAAGCAGTTTCTTCAACGTGAATGGATTCGCATTGGAGAAGACGAGAGCCGTCTGGTCCTCTATGTAATCTGCAAGTGGCCTCAGAGACTCGCCGGATTTCAGTATCGCACGCCGAGCTATGTTGTTGTTTACCACCTTGATCTCAGAGACGGGCCTCAATACACTGCGAATCCTCTGCATCTCGCTCGCTGGAAGCTCGCGTATTCCAACAACGCCTACAACACGGCTAGTTTTCATCCGCTCCAGCAGCTCGTCTACCTCTTTCAGCTTCCATTCAGACACGCGAGCGACTTGGCGAACATCTGCTGACATCTAAATCACCCTTATCGCCGGCCCCATCGTCGTCTTAACATAGACAGACTTCAGGTTGTGACGCCCGTCCTTCAGAGTCTGCTCAAGCTTGGTTATTACAGACTCTATGTTCTCTGCTAACTGCTTTGTATCCATATCTCTCCTGCCAACAGCTATATGGAATGTCGGCCGATCTCTCGACCTTATCCTGCTGATGTTTTTCAGCCTTGATATCATCTGGCTCACATCAGCATTCGGCGGTAGAGGAGTTGGCATCTTTCCTCTCTTGCCGAGTATGGGTCCGAGAGTCTTGCCGATAACGGGCATGAACTGCGTCTCAGCTATGAAGAAATCGTATTCATCAGCAAGCTTCCTTGCATTCTTCTTGTTCTCACCGAGAAGCTTCAGCTCCTCTGGCAGTATCACGTAATCTGCACCGGCGCTTTTAGCCTTGAGCGCAGTATCTCCCGCGGCAAACACTGCTATCTTATTAGGCTTTCCACGGCCATGTGGAAGGATAACTTCAGCATCGACTCTGTTGCCAGGCTGAGTTAGATCTATATTATGGAGATTTATCGCAAGATCGACGCTCTCCTTGAATCCCCTGGGAGGGGCCTCAGAGATCGCCTTCTTCACTGCCTCTTCTATATTCTCTTTCATTTCGATCATCCGTAGTCTGCGACTTTATGTCTTCTACGGCTCCACAGATCGAGAAGCTCTGCTCAGCTCAACGATCTTATATTTAAGACTTCGCCTCAAAGAGATGGTCATAGCTGCCAGAGACAAGTGCCTTTTGTACTTCTTTGGCTGCGAGGCCATCGATCTTTATTCCCAAAGAGCCACAAGTCCCTATAATCTCGCTAACCGCGCTCTTCAAATTCTTCGAGAGGAGGTTTCTCCTCTTTATCTCTGCTATCTTGATGACCTGATCCATCGATATGTTACCAGCGAAGTTCTTCTTGTCGCCGCTTCCCTTCTCCACTCCAGCCTCTTTCAGTATCAGCGCGGAGGTCGGTGGTGTTCCCACCTCTATCTCGAACTCGGTTCTGCTCTTGACCTTTATCTTCACCGGGACCTGCATGCCGTTGAGATCTTTTGTCAATTCATTTATCTTGGCAACTACAGCCGCTACATTGACACCAAGAGGTCCAAGCGCTGGGCCCAGGGGCGGTCCAGCAGTTGCCTTGCCACCTGCTACCAACGCCTCGACGACATTAGCCAATATTGTTCACCTCTGAACCTCTTCTTTGCTAAGTACTCTCACATGATCTCCCCTGACCGTTATCGGTATGGGCACCATGGCTTCGAAGAGCTCTACGGTTATCTCTTCTTTGGCCGTATCAACCCTCTTCACCCTGGCCATCTCGCCCTTAAACGGCCCGGAGATCAGCTCCACAATAGCGCCCTCGGTTATGCCAACAACAGCTGGCTTTGGCGTTAGAAAGTGCTCTATCTCTGCGAAGTTCGATGCGCCTTTTATCACAGAGCGCGCATGTGGAACCCCCTGGATAGCTTGCTCCACTATCTCTGGGGCCGAAGCCTCCACCAATACGTAGCCCTTTAGCACATCAGGAACGAGTATAGCCCTAATGTCCAGCTTGTCCTTTTTTGCGATCTGGGATAGCAGAGTCGCAACCGCACGCTCCTGATTTGCTGTTGTCTTAACTACGTATATGCTGGTCTCGGACATCCTCAGTCTAGAGGATAAACCATATATAAAAAGGTTTGTAAGTGATTGCTGTGTTGAATAATTCGAGGCGATACAGTCGTTAGACATCGATTCTTATCAGATTTCAGATCCGTGTGAAATGAACCTCAGCTATTGAATTTCGGAACATTATTCAACGCACCGGCGAATGGAGAAAATATATATTTGAAATACAGCGATTATTAAAACAGCGAGAATCTGATGGTAATCAGCTTCTTATAATAAAGTAAGGATGTTTCGGAAGATGAATGAGTGTGTGGTACCGGATACAAGCGTCGTTATTGACGGGCGAGTATCTGCTCGGGTTAAATCCGGAGCGCTCGCAGGCAAACGGATCGTCATACCGGAGGCGGTAGTAGCTGAGCTTGAGGCTCAGGCGAATCACGGACGTGAGATAGGGATAAAGGGGCTGGAGGAGCTCAGAAGGCTCTCTGAGCTAGCGAAAGCCGGTAAGATAGAGCTTGAGTATGTCGGCGTCAGGCCGGATCTGGATCAGATCAAGCTCGCTGGGGGCGGAGAGATCGACGCGATGATCAGAGATGTCGCGCTTGAGCTCGGCGCGTCTTTTCTTACAAGCGACGTCATACAGTATAAGGTAGCTCAGGCGATGGGCATAGATGTCGAGTACATAAAGCCACAGAGGGACGAGATAAAGCCGCTGGGGATTGAGAGGTTTTTCACTGAGGATACCCTATCCGTCCACCTCAAAGAGGATGCGATCCCGATGGCAAAACGCGGCGGCGTCGGATCGTTCAAGCTTGTACGGCTCGATGAGAAACCGATCCGGGAGAAGGAGCTGCGTGAGATGGCCAGAGAGATCATCGAGCGTGCAAAGCTGGATCCGGAGGGGTATATAGAGATCGAGAAGAACGGCGCCACTGTTGTACAGCTCGGCCCGATGAGGATAGCCATAGCAAGGCCTCCATTCTCGGATGGGCTTGAGATAACAGCGGTAAGGCCTGTCGCAAAGGTGGATCTGGATGCGTACAAGCACTCAGACGAGCTAAAGGCGAGGCTGAAGGAGGGGCAGAGAGGGATCCTTATCGCAGGCCCGCCAGGTTCCGGCAAATCGACTCTAGCTGCAGGTATAGCGGAATACCTTTTGAAATGCAATTACGTGGTCAAGACCATGGAGTCCCCGCGAGATCTGCAGCTCCCGCCCGAGGTCACACAGTACGGTCCGCTGGAGGGCTCGATGGAGGCATCATCGGAGATACTGCTTCTCGTCCGTCCGGACTATACGATCTATGATGAGGTCAGAAAGACAAATGACTTCGTGGTGTTCGCAGACATGCGGCTTGCCGGCGTTGGAATGATAGGCGTGGTGCATGCCAACAAGCCCATAGATGCGCTCCAAAGACTTCTGGGAAGGGTCGAGCTTGGCATGATACCGCAGGTCGTTGATACAGTTGTATTCATAGAGCGCGGCGAGGTGACAAAGCTTCTCGATGTGGAGTTTGTTGTAAAGGTTCCAACCGGCATGATCGAGGCGGATCTAGCGAGACCTGTCGTGGTTGTGAGGGACTTCGAGACAGGAGTTGTTGAGTACGAGATGTACAGCTACGGCGATCAGATCGTCGTGATGCCGGTCACAAAGCCGGGCAAGAAACCAGTGTGGAGGCTCGCATCGAAGGAGATCGAGAAGGAGCTCGCGCATCATGTAAAAGGCCCTTTCGAGGTTGAGATGATCTCCGACAGCAGCATGGTCGTGACTGTGCCGGAGTCGCAGATCCCCAGGGTCATAGGGAAGGCCGGGAGAAACATAGAGCAGATAGAGCGCGCACTCGGCATGCACATAGACATACGTGGAAGAAGAGAGGAACCTGATGTTATAACGCCACGGGTTGAGGAGAGCGATAGGCATCTCATTCTCTGGGTTGGTGCGGGTGCAGGTGCCAGCGCAGAGGTCTTCGTCGGAAGCGAGCCGATCTTCACAGCCACGGTTGGAAGACGCGGCGATATAAGGATAGCAAAATCATCTGAGATAGCACGCCACATGCTGAATAGAATAAGAAGAGGAGAGCGGGTAGAGATACGGCTGGTTGAGACGTAAATCAGCACAGCTCTACAGCTTCCAAAAAGGCGTCTCCCATTTTATGAGGGCACATTGGTTATACAAGATCATATTCAGATTTCTGAATGGTTTCATAGTTGTGCCAGCGTTCAGGCTCGGCCTGGGGCGCGTTGTCTCCAACCCGATAACGGGACGCATTATGCTGCTGGTTTTGAAGGGGAGGAGGAGCAAGAAGACGCGATTCACGCCGGTAGGATACGCAATAATCGGAGGCAAGATCTACTGCTATCGTGGAGGCCGGTTGCGCGGCGCTTGGTACCTCAACCTAATGGCGAACCCCTATGTTGAGGTCATACTGCCAAATAGGCGTCTAAAAGGATATGCTGAAGAGGTAAATGATAGCGCTGAGAGGATCAGGGCCATACGCCAAATCCTGAAAAACGGTGGTCTCACCGGTTTCGTGTACGGCTTCAACCCCTGGACCGCTGGAGATGATCTGATCGAAGAGAAGATGAGGGGCATAGAGGTTGTGCGTATAACGCCTGAGAGCGCTCTGGAATTTCAGCAGGTCGAATGATAGAGATAGCAGCTTAACAGTTTCTCATGCCGGTCTCGTCTGCCAGTCTTTTAACGAGATCCTTCGTCCTGCTTCCATACCATCCCAGCCTCACATACCTTGGATAAACCGGCAGCCTCTCTCTGAGCAGGAGACCTTTTGAGACCAGTTCCTGAATGCCCGGCCATCTCCTCTCAGGATTGATCCAGTCCGGGGTCACAGGGCTAATGCCACCAAGATCGCTCGCTCCCGCCCTTAGGAGGGGAATCGGATCCACCAGATTTGGCGGTACCTGAATAGCGATATCCTCGGGCAGGATGCTCCTCGCGATGGAGACGATCTCGATCAGTTCCTCAATCCGTGGAGGTTTCATCATCTCCGACTCGGTTCCCGCCTTCGGATCAAGTGGCTGTATGATGACCTCTTGGATATGACCGTATCTCCTTTGAATATCAGCTATGGCCTCGATCGACCTGATCCTATCCCCGAGAGACTCGCCTATGCCAACGAGTATCCCTGTGGTGAAAGGTATTTTGAGAGAACCAGCCTCCTCAATAACCCTCAAACGCACCTCGGGCCTCTTTCCTGGGCTCTTGGCATGAACCTTTAGATCCGCTATGCTCTCCAGCATGAGGCCCATGGAGGCGTTATAAGGTGCCAGGAGCTCCAACTCGTCACGCGTTAGAACGCCTGCATTTGTATGCGGCAGAAGCTCTCGCTCTATAGCGAGCTCGCACAGCTCTACCAGATACTCCAGCAGCTCCAGCCTATCACCGCGCACCTCCCAGGGCCTATCGCCCATCGAGAATAGCGCCTCCGAGCAGCCGGAGCTCTGAGCCAAATCCATGAGCCTTATAGCTTCGTCCCGCTGAACCACTCCGGAGCTGTCCGGATCCCGCCTGAAAGAGCAGTAGCTGCACAGATTCCTGCAGAGATCGGTGACGGGTATGAAGACATTCCTCGTGAACGTCGCGCTTAGCGTCTCAGCTCCACAAGCTTCAGAACGTAGCCCTTTGCACACTCCTCCGGCGACTCTCCCACGACCTCCACTATTGTGCATCTATCGCCCCTCTTGAGCCCAGCGGGATGGCATATCTCGTACATGCTGCATTCATCCATATCGCAATCTATCGGTTCGTATATGATCTTCGATCCTGCGAATGATTTGCGCGCATCCATCGCAGCGATAGTGGGGCTCTCGGTGACCTCAACTGCTCGAACACCCTCCTCGTGCAGAGGGCAGTCGTGGACCAGCTCGCCTTTGATGCCGAGTATCCTGTATCTTCTCCCGGGCTCAAGGTTCATGCATGTGTTTCTCAGCTTGCAGCTCTCACACTCAGGCGTCGGCCCATTGAATATGAACTCCATGCCTATTGTTGCGAGCTTCGTTCCTATCAGGGTGATCTGGGTTGTCGGCTCCGCCATAATATAACCTCCTAAATAATATTCATATTACTTTTGTTGTCTCCGCAGCCGCTCTGGCAGCTGCCTCGGTCAAACCACTTCCGAGTATCGTATATCTCTCGGGCCTTATCGTATGGGCTATGGTTAAGGCCTCTATAATCGTATCATCCGGGATGCCGAGCTCCTTCGCACTCGTGGGGGCTCCAAGTGCTCTTAGGGATTCTCTTATCATCCTCCAGTCTCCTCCATGGAGATACATCATTATTATAGTCCCAATGCCGCAGAGCTCGCCGTGAAGCCCGCAACCGGGGGAGATGCTGTTTAAAGCATGCGCAAACATATGCTCCGAACCGCTGGCGGGGCGTGATGATCCCGCGATGCTCATCGCCACGCCGCTGGATATCAGGGCCTGGACCACGATCTTCGCAGATGGCTCGTGGCCTGGCTTTATGCTCGGCGCCATGTCGACGAGCATCTTCGCGGTCATGCTGGAGAGCGCTGCAGCATACTCGCTGTACTCCTCGCACCTGAGCCTTTTGGCGAGCTTCCAGTCGAGTATGGCAGTGTAGTTGGAGATGATATCACCGCAGCCAGCCGACATCAACCTCGGTGGAGCTCTGGAGATGATCCGGGTATCTGCAACAATCGCTAGCGGCGCGCGGGTTGGTATGGATTTCGTCTCACCATCTATGTTGAGAGAAGCCATGGCAGAGGCTATGCCATCGTGCGAGGCAGCTGTTGGAACGCTGAGATATGGTATATCAAGGTGAAATGCGGCAAGCTTTGCCACATCGATAGATCGCCCGCCGCCTGCGCCCACTAGAAAAACCGCGCCGATATCCTCCGCGGCTGCTCTTACGCGGTCGACCTCAACAGGCCTTGACTCTTTTGTTATTACGATCTCGGCCTCAAACCCGTGCTCTGCGAGCCTTGATACGATCACATCTCCTGCAACGCTCCTGGTCTGAGGACCGGTGATTATGAGCGCCCTGCCATCGAGGCGTAGGTCCTTACACACCTCTCCGATGTCATCGATAGCACCAGCTCCTGCCACAACCCTCCTTGGAAGCTCCATCCAACTCGCGCTTCTCATCATGATATCCTATCCGAAGATCTGAATTGCGACTTCCTCTTCAAATCACGATCTCTGTCCTGAGATCCTGGAGTATTTTGTTCCTTATCCTATTTACTTCGAGGCTTGTCCTGTTCCTCGGCCTCGGCAGATCTATATTTATAATCTCCTTAACCCTACCGGGTCTTGAAGAGAAGACCACTATTCTATCCCCCAGGTAGATCGCCTCGTCGACGCTATGTGTGACGAAGATTACAGTCTTCTTCTCCTCCTCCCATATCTTGAGGAGCTCCGACTGCATCACATTTCTGGTCTGGGCATCGAGCGCTCCGAATGGCTCGTCCATGAGCAGCGCCTTCGGATCGTTAACCAGAGCTCTTGCTATCGCGACCCTCTGCTTCATTCCTCCGGAGAGCTCGTGCGGATATCTGCTCTCAAACCGCTCGAGCCCGACCATCTTCAGGTACTGCCTGGCAAGCCTGTAACGCTCGTCTTTGGACATTCCGCGTATCTCCGGCCCGAAGGCGACGTTGTCCAGGACTGTTCTCCACGGGAAGAGCGAGTACTCCTGAAAGACCATCCCCCTTTCCGGCCCGGGCCCTTTTATGGGCGAGCCATCGAGAAGCACAACGCCAGCTGTGGGCATCTCGAGACCGGCGATTATCCTGAGCAGCGTTGTCTTGCCGCAGCCAGAAGGACCTATGAAGCAGACGAACTCTCCCTCGTCTATGGACATATCTATATCGCGAAGAACCTCCATCGCCTTTCCGTCCACATCGAAGACCTTGGATACCGACTTGATCTCCAGCAGAGACATTCGCTCAGCAGTTCATTCAACATAGTGTATAGAGCTTTCCATAGAGATGAGGGGCTGCTTTCTGTCCTCTACACATCTCAGAATCGAGCCATAGGTGTATGCTTCTCTTGATATTGCTTATGGCTGTACCTTGACGAACCCCAGCTGCTTCTTCCATTGCTTCAATGGCTTCTGGACTTCAGGTTCTCGTTTTCGCCGCGCAGCTCGCCCCTTGCCATAGAGGCGAATATGCCGGTGAAGCAGAGGGCCGAGAATATTGCGAATGTGGCTCGTATCGCCTCTACGAGCTGTTGATATATCTCAGGGGAGATCTCAACCCTTCCGAGATAGAGTGCGAATAGGAGCATCGCAATGCTCATGCTCATCATCTGGCCGAAGAGGCGCATGGTTCCAAGTGTGGCAGATGCAACCCCGTAATATCTCTTCCCTACCGAGCTCATAACCGCGTTTGTGTTCGGAGACGCGAATAGAGCAAGCCCGAAACCAAGAATCGAGAGCGAAAGGACGATAAACCATACAGCTGTATGCATGCTGAGGAATACAAACGGTAAGATGCCGAGTAGCGTGAAGAACATACCAGCGGATGCCACAATGCGGGGCTCTATCCTGTCAGAGAGCCTGCCCGCGAATGGTGAGAATACGGTCATCATGAGAGGTTGTGAGAGGAGCACAATACCTGCGCTTCTCGGATCGAGATCTTTTACGTATTGGAGATACAGGCTCAAAAGAAAACCAGTCGCGAAGGTCGCGCTGTAGTTTATCAGAGCTGCAAGGTTGGAAAAGGCGAAGATACGGTTTGATAGTAGTAGTTTTATATTGATAACAGGGCTCTGCCCTCTCATCTCTATATTAAAAAAGATGACCATGCCGAGAAGGCCTGCAGCAACTGCATAAATACCGCTCTTGCTCGGGAGCAGCGTCATGCCATAGACTAACGTTACTATAGAGATGCAGTATAAAACAGATCCATAAATATCAAAACTCTCACCTCTCGCATCGGCCCACTCCGCTGTGAGCTGGAATATCAATAACGCCAGCGCCACTATTCCGAGAGGAACGGTAACCAGAAAGATGCTTCTCCAGCCGAGATGCTGGGTGAGAAACCCTCCGAGAAAGGGGCCGAGGGTTAGACCCAGATATACCGCTGCTATGTTTATGCCGAGAACTCTCCCTCGCTCGCTCAACGGAAATACTGAGGTCAGTATCGCTACACCGGTGCCGAAGATCATCGCCCCGCCCATGCCCTGCATAAATCTCGAGAAGATGATCATCTGAGGTGTCTGGGATGCTGGCGCGAGGATAGATGCCAGGGTGTAGATGGCTATGCCGTAACCGAATATCCTTCTCCTTCCATAGATATCGGCCAGACGTCCGAAAGGCACCAGAAAGACCGCAGCTGCCAGGAGAAATGCGGTGGAGACCCAGCTGAGCGTGATGGCATCCATGCTGAACTCCTCGCCTATATCAGGCAGGGCGATGTTTACAGCCGATGACATAAATGGCGTTAGAAATCCACTGATCACAGAGACTATCAGGGCACAGCTCTTTATGCGCTCGCTATCTTGCTCCTCATAACACCATCTCATAAGCCCCTCCGTTCTTTCTGATACAAAACACCCCCCGAACCATGAACCACTTTTCATTCCAATGGCTGACCTCGGGTCAGGAAGGTTTTTCGAATCTATTGCGAGATACTCTTCATAGATATCCTTTAAAGTATAAGGCGTTGACCTCCTCCCCTTCGACGAAGGAAGTCGAAGGCTTCACGGAGCCGGTTATCCGGTATCTCCCCGCCTATACCCTCGGACTGAGGGGCAGAGCATCGGGAGATACCGATAACCGGATCGACGGAGTGGGAGGCAGAAAGCCCTTGCAGAATGGCAGGGGGAGGTCAAGTTATACCTTCTTTCAGGAAGAACTTCCTCGTCTCCTCGAGTATCTGGCAGCCAGTATCGAATGCCATATCCCTGTTGGGGGCGTTGAAGTAGAGCCGAAGCCTGTGACCGTCCTTTCCGCTATCGATCAGAAGTATCTTTATCTCCATATCCTTGAGGACATGTGGATGCCTCTTCGCACAATCCATGATAATGGACTTTGCTCTATCTATCATGGATGCATCCTGTATGAGGAAATCAACAGTCCATACAGATATCGGATCTCTCATCGACCAGTTGACTATAACTTCAGTGGATATGACGCTGTTAGGGACGATGATTCTTCTTTTATCCCATGTGCATATGACCGTGTGTCTGAGCGTTATATCTTCTACATATCCGTAATCGTTGCGGAATGTGACGTAATCGCCGACTCTGATCGGCTGGAATACAGCTATGAACACACCCGAGATCAGATTCGAGAGGGCGTCTTTCGCGGCGAAGCCTATCGCCAAGCCTGCCAGACCGGCACCAGCCAGCAGCGCCACCGCTATTCTGTAGAGCGGGGGTATCTGGAGTATCACCAGCACGATCCCAGCCAGGTATATCGCAGCAACAACAAGCCTTCTTATTATAATATGAACCGTCTTGGCCCTATCGTCAGCCAGAGACTCTACCCTGAATATGTTGTTCTTTAGCATCCTGTCCGCAAACCTCAAAAAATAGCTCTGAAGCATTCGATCTGCGATCTTGGCTGCAGCCCGGGTTCCTATTATTATTATAGTTATTATTATAAGATTGGCGATGAGATTCACCGGATCTATCCGGCTCAGGGTGCTGTATAAAATTGTTAGAGAGCTGTTGCTGCTCTGCTCAGCGATAGTCTCAAGAGTGCCATTTACGACCGCTGCAGGATAGACGGTCATGTTCTCAAGCTGGTAGGCGGTCATCGACTTGCAGATGCGATAAATATGAGATAAAAGTTATGCTGCATCTCACCGAAAAAGAAGCAGGTGCAGCACTGAGCGCAAATAAAATCTCGATCTGTCTAGATCCACTGATTCAAAATCGATCTCCTTAACGAAAGTTATATCTCTCACTTTATGAGGGATATGTGGAGATTCCATGATAGACATTGCGATTCCAAAGGGAAGTTTACTCAATCAGACGCTCGAGCTCTTCGAGAAGGCCGGGCTCGAGGTGCGCAGGACGGAGAGGGAGTACAACGCGAGGATAAACGACCCCAGGATAGGGAAGGTTAAGATACTGAGACCGCAGGAGATCCCGACATATGTGAGCAAGGGATACTTCGATCTCGGCATTTCAGGCACTGACTGGATCGTGGAGTCCGGCGCTGATGTTGTAACCGTGGCAAACCTCAACTACGGAAAACAAGGCCCTGGAGTTGTCAAGATCGTCGTCGCGGTGCCGGAGTCGATGGCCATTCGCTCAGCAAGAGAGATACCTCCAGGAAGCAGGGTGGCAACCGAATATCCCAACATCACAAGAAACTATTTCGAGAGGCTTAGTATACCTGTGGATGTGCAGTTCTCATACGGGGCGACAGAGGCCAAGGTCCCAGAGCTCACGGATGTCGTTGTAGATTTGACCGAGACCGGCTCGACCCTGATAAAGAACGGCCTGAAGATCATCGATGTTATAATGGAGTCGACCTCAGAGCTTATAGCCAATCAGCAGAGCTGGTCGGATCCCGCCAAGAGAGAGGAGATAGAGGCGATAGAGACGCTTCTGTCAGCTGTCATACGAGCTAGAGGAAAGGCGCTGCTGAAGATGAACGTGGCCGAGAAGGATATAGAGCAGGTCATTGCGGTACTGCCGAGCATGAAGCATCCGACGATATCGAAGCTATACAACTCAGGGTACTACGCGATCGAGAGCGTCGTCGATAAAAAAGACATCAGTCTCCTGATACCGCAACT
>CAZMZV010000034.1:0-20430 GCA_964570975.1 uncultured Methanotrichaceae archaeon
TTCTGTGATAACCAGTTGACATAGAACATTTCTCTCGATATCCATCTCCCAAAAGAATAACGAGCCATCCGCCAAAAGTCACATAGGAAATAGCAATCTACGTCCATTGATCTCGATGATCTCGACATCAATCCCATAAGCACTCCGGATATGCTCAGGTGTCATAACATCTCCTGGATCTCCTGCAGCGACGACGTTGCTCAAATCATTGAGGTTCCCCTCCAGCTTTCTGAGCAGAACTATTTTATCGGAGAACATCAGCGCGTGATTCGGATCGTGAAGGGTCATTACGACAGTCATCCTTCGCTCAGAAGCAAGACTTCTTATCATCTTCAATATCCTGATTTGGTTCCTGAAATCCAGATAAGAAGTCGGTTCATCCAGAAGAAGATAAGAGGGCTCCTGTGCGAGCGCCCTTGCTATCATAGCCAGTTGTCGCTCACCGCCGCTCACCTGGGTGTAGGCACGAGCTGCGATACGGGCTGCGCCAACCGTCTCGAGAGCACTATATGCCTTATCGATATCACGCTTTCCAGGCTGTGAAAGTGTAGAAAGATGTGGTACTCTGCCTGTAAGCACTACGTCGAGAACCGTGAAAGGAAAAGATGTTCTCTGCGCCTGTGGCACGTATCCCATGAGCTTCGCCAAGTCTCTTTCTTTTACAGATCGCAGATCCATGCTCTCTATGTAGACCTTTCCGCGGCTTGCTGGAAGTATGCCGTTTATTATCTTCAACAATGTAGTTTTTCCGCATCCGTTCGGGCCTACTAGCGTTGTAACTCTGCCCTTATCCACTTCCATGAATATGTTGTTCAGCACTCTGCTGCCGTTGTAGCTTAGAGAGACACCATCGATTGTAATTCCCGTTCTCGGAATCATTCCCACCCTCCACCACGTGTGGTTCTCAGCAGATATGCGAAGAAAGGTGCTCCTATGAGCATTGTTATCACGCCAACCGGCACCTCAACAGCCATTAACGCACGTGAGAAGTTGTCGACGATCACCATGAAGGCAGCACCAAATGTTATGCATAGAGGTATAAGTCGTCTGTGATCCGGGCCGAAGATCATCCTCACCATGTGCGGGACTATCAGCCCCACCAGACAAATTATGCCTGCAACAGAGACCGCTGAAGATGCTGCAAGAGATGCTGCCACTACGAATACTACTTTATAGAGCTCGGGGTTCATCCCAACAGATCGCGCCTCTTCATCCCCAAGAGCTAGAACGTTCAGCCTCCAACGGAGGAGAAGTATAACGAAACAGCCGGCAAACGAAAAGGGGAGAGCGCTGTATATCTTTGACCAGCTTGCAGCCCCCAGACTTCCCATGATCCAGTAGACTATGCTCTGCAGAGCCCTTACATCCACTGCGATCTGTATTACCATAAGGAGAGAATCGAATACTGCGGATACTATCACGCCAGCAAGCACAAGCGATATCACAGGAGTGCCACTACGTGTGCTAGCCATATAGTATGCGAATGCAACCGCTGCTAGGCTGAATATGAAGGCCGAGATCTGCGTGGGCAATTGAGGTGCAACCGCCAGAGAGAGAGCGGCACCAAATGCTGCACCGGAGGAGATTCCAAGGATATACGGGCTCACAAGCGGGTTTCTGAATATCCCCTGAAAAGCGGCACCAGATACTGAGAGTGAGGCGCCAACAATCATGCCAAGAACTATGCGCGGGATGCGAACATCGAAGATCACCGTTCTATATACATTCGGGTAGCTGCTCTCTCCATACAGCAGATGTGATACAACGAGATGCACGATGTCAGCTGCTGGTATCGTATAATTCCCTAGGAACAAAGAGAAGAACATCACAGGCAATGGAAGTATTATGAAAAAAATATATAAGAAATTCTTGGATGATCTCATCTTACATCATCCGTCAGGCCTTCGCCATGCTGGGATAATGTACACCCCACATCTCGACATGGAACTGGTCTATCGTCTTGTTCATATCGAGCTCACGGAATCTCTCTGGATGGAGGTCACGTGCCACATGAAGAAGCGCCAGCGGCAGGCGTGGAGAATAAGCATCGAATAGATAGGGATTTTGGATCTCGTAGACCCTGCCGTTCTTAACGGCGCTTATATCTCTCCACCCCTTGAAGTCATCCCCGTTAATTACATCCTCAGGATCGAGCTTATCGTTGTACCACATGTATATCACATCTGGATTCAGCTTTATGAGCGTCTCCAGATTGATAACTGGATGCTCCATCATCATAGCGCTCTCATTCTCCATCAACTTCATGACATTTATTCCGCCAGCCTTCTCGATGAGATCGTTTATTCCGCTCTTAACTCCTGCAGTGCCTAGAACATCTGTCCACATCCAGTAGACCTTGGGCCTCTCGCTTTCAGGAATTTCGTCCGTGACGTTTGTCGTGATCTCCATGTATCTCTGCATTATATCCTTTACCTCTCTGGCTCGATCTGTTTTGTTGGCGATGGCGCCCATTGTATCGACCTGGTGGAGTATATCGTCCAGGGATCTGACGAATATTGCGAAGACAGGAACGCCTAAGGTCTCATTGATGGTCTTCAGGTTCTCATCCTCTGGCGTCGTGGCCCAGAGAACCACGAGATCAGGGTCCGCCTTTGCTAGGGACTCGAGATCTACACGATCTGCTGACATTTTCACCGTCAGCTTCTTCTCGAAATCGGGGTCGACGATCGGGAATATATCCTCGAGGAGCTTTCTCATCCACTGGTCATCTTTGAGGGCCACTACATCTTGGGGTTCGCCTACTGCATAATACGTCTTCAGGGCATTCTCCATCATGAAGACGATACGTTCGCTGGGTGAGTTGACTATCACATCACGCCCAAGATCGTCCTGAAGCGTTATCTGCCCGAATACACCGGATACAGCCAGTATCAGATACATGCAGGCTACAACCATCGGATATTTAGGAGATTTTGTCATTTTGTATCACCGCCGATTAACATAAAAATCAAAGGAACATCCCGTTTTACGGGACGTATTGGTACTTGTTCGTCGGGAACTGCGCCACGGTTCCGTTCCAGGCAGGCTTGAATGTGCTTATCGATGTATTCCTGCATGTGCACTCGAAGATGCCTATCTGGCCCTTGTTGGCCTTTGAATAATCTGGAACATCAAAGAATCCGCCCATACAGCAGGGTAGCCAGTCCTCCATTGTTACAGCTCTCGATTTGGTGACCTCGACCTTCATCTGCCTCTGTATATCGAAGTTGCCGATGTAGTTCTCGTCGACCTCGATCAGCGTGCCCTTTACACCAAGTACTTTGCTTGATTTGCTTAACTTGTTAGTGTCAGTATATTTATTTGCACCGGATTTGTATGTCTGTGGGTTTGTCAGAATCTCCGCTATATGGACCGTACCCTGTGTGACCTTGTCCTCGAGTTTCATGCTGGCCAGCCCGTATCCGTCCTTGGTCTCTGTCGGCCCAGTGCAGTTCAGCTCCACAGCCATATCCCCCACGAGACCCCTGGCATACTCGACCTGATGATGCATCACGACGCCCTCCTGATAGCTCTTCGCGACGGTCTTGTCTTTGAGAAGAGAATTGTATGTTATCGGGTGAGATGCATACCATCCCGTTCCGTATGCAAAAGTCACGGGCGACTGGGTCATATCGCTCTGCCTGGTCAGCTTTATCACGCTGTTGGCTCCAGTCCACTGTTTCTGCCACTTGGGGGAAGGGTAAGAGTCACTCTGATAATAATAGCTACCACCATGCGTACTCTTCTGTTGCGAATCTATTATATCTGCAACATCAAACGATCCGCTCCCGTGCATATACTCGAGTGTGGAGAGGTTGTTGGTGTTGATGTTCTGATACACCATAACAAATCCTTCGCCGGTCACATCACCCTCTGAATGGTGCGTGTGCTTAAGAGCTCCTTTTCCAGGGTTGAGATCCCACAGGCCACCTAGAGATGACCCCAGCATTACAATAAGCACCAGAGATATCAAAACAATCCTGGTCTTACGATGATACATCCATTCCCTCCTTTTTAATACGTAATTTTTTACATGATTCGATTAAGTATTATTTAAACATTACTAGTTGCTATTTAAAAAGACTAAGTAAATATTAGTAATAAAAAATATGCTATAAATAGTTGTAAATAGTGTATTTACTCGGATAGATCTGCTGTTAATCCATGCAATAATAAGAGACCAATTGGACGAATTCATCCTTCAGACATCTGATTGTCAAAGCGATTTTATCCCTATCCAGCTATCTCTTGTGTAAAGATGTAAATCAAAATAAAAATTTTTTAAATATTTGTAAATCACTACAAAAGAGCATGGTTATTATGATAAACAAATAAAATTTTAGAATTTTAACGCTCTATTTCTTAGATTAGTTGCATCAATTAATACCAATAAGATATTTATTCAACTTAATATGAATTGCTCACAAAGAGGTATGATCATGCACCATCTGAAAAGGCGTACGGTTCCGTTCACCTCCATAGTCGGACAGGATCTCATGAAACTCGCGCTGATATTGAATGTGATCAACCCGAGAATCGGGGGAGTTCTCATAAGAGGAGACAAGGGCACAGCTAAGTCTACGGCTGTCAGAGCGCTTGCCGAGCTTCTCGATGATATACCGGTAGTCGATGGCTGTCCGTTTAGCTGCAATCCCTTCAACCATAATGAGATGTGCGATGTGTGTTATGAGAAGAGCAATAATGGCGAGATAAAAATCGCCATGCGAAGAATGCGTGTGGTCGATCTGCCGCTCGGAGCGACAGAGGACAGGGTTGTGGGCTCGCTTGATGTTGAGAGAGCGATAAAGGACGGCATAAAGGCCCTCGAGCCCGGGATTCTTGCAGCTGCCAATAGAGGTATCCTATACATAGATGAGGTGAACCTTCTCGACGACCATGTGGCTGATGTCCTTCTCGATGCTACAGCCATGGGCGTTAACATAGTCGAGCGTGAGGGGGTCTCCGTAGCCCATCCCGCGAGGTTCGTGCTTGTTGGAACAATGAATCCTGAGGAGGGGGAGCTGCGCCCTCAGCTTCTCGATCGATTCGGCTTGCAGGTAGATGTCGAGGTCATAAAAGAGGTGGAGCTCAGGATGGAGATAGCAAGAAGGGCGGAACGCTTTGAGCTCGACCCAGAGGGATTCGAGGCGGAGTGGATGAATGAGCAGCTTCTGTTGAAAGACAGGATCTACACCGCCAGAGGTATTCTCTCAAGGGTGAAGATGGATGACTCTCTTCTGAGACTCATAGCCCAGACATGCATCGAGATGGGTGTGAAGACCCACAGGGCCGAGATCGTCACAGCGAAGACTGCGAAGACTATAGCAGCATTCGAGGGGAGGACCGATGTCACGGAAGAGGATGTGAAGAAGGCGATGATGCTCGCCCTGCCGCACAGAATGAGAAGCAAACCCTTCGAACCGCCTGCGATGAGCAGGGAGAGGCTCGAGCAGGCGATATCAAAGCATCAACATGAACACCAACACCAGCATCAGCATAGAAATGAACAGACGAGCGATCAGCAGAGAGAGCCGCCGGAGAGCGAGAAACCGAGCGGCGAAGCCACGCAGGAGAGGGTCTTCGAGATAGGTTCTCCGATAGATGTAAGACATCTCAGGACACCATACAGAAGGGACAGGATGTTCAGGAGAAAGACCTCCGGAAGGAGGATTAAAAGCCTGAGCCTGAGAAGGTCTGGGCGATACCTGCGCTCCAGGCTCCCGCTGGAGGGCAGGGATATCGCATTCGATGCCACGATAAGAGCTGCTGCCCCATATCAGCATCGCAGGGAGAAAGAGCACGCCATAAAGATACTTCCGCAGGATATACGTGAGAAGGAGCGCGTCAGAAAGATCTCCGCGACCGTGCTCTTCGTCGTCGATGCAAGCGGATCCATGGGAGCGATGAGAAGGATGGAGAGCGCAAAGGGCGCTGTTCTCTCGCTTCTGATGGATTCCTACCAGAGAAGGGACAGGATAGGTATGGTGGCCTTCAGAGGGAATGATGCAGCTCTACTATTACCAACATCTTCAAGCGTGGATCTAGCTGTGAACAGGCTTGCAGAGCTTCCCACAGGCGGCAAGACACCGCTCTCAGCTGGCCTCTCCAAAGCTCTGAGGATTCTCCAGAGCGAACTCAGAAAGGACAAGGAGACGAGACCCATGATGGTGCTAATATCCGATGGAAGGGCGAACGTCTCGATGGGCGGAGATATAAGGAAGGAGATCTCCAGCCTGGGTGAGGAGAGCCGGCGGCTTGGAGTACATACAGTCGTCATAGATACAGAGGTCGTCAGCTCCTCCTTCATGGATATGAGGCTCGGTTATTGCAGAGAGTTCGCAGAGGCCTCCGGAGGAAGGTATTATCCGATAACCGAGATCACAGCAGAATCACTGAGCCGTATCGTGGAGGACGAGCAGAGCAGGCTCTTCGACTCGCAGTAGCGTGAGCGTCATCCGCCAGGCCCAACAATCAAGGGAAAGTTGCAGCATTGTACGCAGCTGTCGTATCTCTCAGCAGATTCTGAGATCTCACCAACCATAAATCAACGGAAAGATTATAGCATTGTACGCAGAGTAAGAGTTTGATGATCAGATGTAGGAGGCTACTGGCGATAGCTTTATCCGTAATGATCCTTGGCCTGGCCCAGTCTCAGCCGATGCTCCATATCGGCTCCAAGTCGGATCCAGAGGCACATCTTTTTGAATACAACCAGAAGTTCAGGGAGAGCACGCGCCTCATAAACTATAACTTGAGCATGGTTGCTGAAAAGGAGTTTGAGGACTGTAGCCGGCTCTCATCCTGGATGGATCTGAGGGTTCTCCCGAGTTGGACGGAGCTCGTGATAAACGCGAATTTCAGCGGTATCGGCAGGATGGGATATGTTGTATACGACGAAGAGAGCGGCCAGCCCAGGGAGGAGCAATCGACCATCACCCATATGTTCATAGGAAACTTCAGCATGGATGAGCGTCTGCTGGTAGCGAAAAACCATGCTGTTGAATCTGGATACCTGCCGCCGGTCTAGATCTTCTTCAGCTGCTCCCCTATGATCTGATCCAAAACCGATAGAAATTCCTCTCTGCTCTGAGGTGGTATTGTGGCTCCGGCAGCTATGCTATGCCCGCCTCCTACACCGCCGACCTCTTTTGCAGATATTGACATAGCACGGGATAGATCCAGGCCGGATCTGACGAGATCCTGTGTGCCTCGAGCTGAGACTTTAAGCATGCCATCCGGCATCGTCGCGAATGCAACTATCGGCTTAGACCTATCTGCTATCTGGAATACCATCCCGGCCACGATGCCGACTATGGTATCGAGTATATCCTCTCCGGCATCGAAGTACTGTAAATGCGATAAGGAGATCAATCCGCGCTCCTTCACAAGTTTTATGCCCTTTAGCAGGTTCTGTCTGTGCTGATTGAGCAGCGACCGCGCCTCTTCAAATGCGTTTTCTCTGTCGCCAAGGCATACATCAAGCCCGGTCTTGGAATAACCGTATCTGGCGGTTGCATTTAGCAATGTGGAGAACTCGCTGGCATCCCTGAGCTCGGTGCCCTCTCGCTCTCTTGTGAGCGTGTAAACCTCTCCGACGAGGCGTTCGAGCCTGAAGCCGGGAATACCGGAGCGCAGCCCCTGGCGAATCAGGGCTGATACAACCCTGGCGCGTTCATCCTGATCGAGATCGATCCATCTCCTCCATCTCTCCCCACCCAGCTTTATGCCGATCTCCTTCAGAAACGATATGCAAGCTTCCTCATTTCCAGAGAGGCCGGGAATGTACGGATCTGTCGAGTATTCAAGCATCTTGAAAACAGGACGGGTCTGTCTGCCAAACAGTTTTAAATCCAAACCGAAAGAAAGAACACCTGCTTTGGCCCCGATATCTATTATCTCTCGGTTAAGCCCCACGAGCCTTCCAGATGAGAGATCCTGAAGGTCGCCGACCGCCCCTACCACTGCTAGCGCTGCCAGATCGTCATTTCTCCCGAGGGCATCGGCGAGCAGGAATGCCACTCCACTCCCGCTTATGTGCGTCGCACCATCTCCACCTAGAATGTGGGGGTTGATGTGAATGATGTCAGGATAGCTGTTCGTGCTCGATGGGCGATGGTGATCAGCTATTATCGCATTCATCTCAAGAGCCCCGATCTCCTCCAGCATTCCGCTCCCCAGATCTGTAAAGATCACGATCTCTGGGTTCATATCCGCTATGAGCTCAAGCGCTCTCCGGTCCAGCTGTTTGAAGAAGAGAGGCCTGTAATCCATACCCCTTCTTGATAGCGCCGTGCACATCACGCCAGCGGAACTCAAACCATCCGCATCGATATGGGATACAACTAAAACATCCCTACTTCTAGAAAGAGCCTCTGCAGCATCATTTGCCATTCTCTTCAGAGACGAATAGACCTCTATACTCACTCACCCCCTACAGAATTAACAGCGGGATGTTTAAGCTTTGTGCGAGACCCGCTGAAAGATGACCGAATGCTGTGTTTAACAGCTTAAAGCATTCCGGTCGTAGTTAGCGATTCTTATCAGAATTCAAATCGTCAACACAGCGGGTAGCGTGCACAGATTACTGAATAGCGCTAACCGGTGAACTGATAGCTGTTGGCAGAAAACAAATTTTTTGCATTCGAGTCTAGTTACGATTTTCGGTAGAGCGAGTGATGTCAGAATAAGCAATGCGGCCAGAAGTTTGGACATTTACCGCTTCTGCATGTCAAAAACACTTAATCCTTATTCGGACAGGCCCGAGCAAGTAAACAACCACACAGCGAAGGGGATCATAAATGGCGGGCATGCTTTCTCAATGCATTGCTGTGTTGAATAATATCCAGAAATCCAATAGCATGTGGTCAATTCATACGAATCAAATGATTGATAAGAAACGGTGCCTAGCGACCACATTGCCTTGAAGTATTCGACACGACATCTCCAATCAAAAAGATATATAAACGTCAAAATATTTCATAACCTTGCGGTAGATTCGGGTGAATTCGAGCATGGAGCTTTACAGGAGATATCTTATCGCCAGCGGTGCGCTGCAGATAGCCAGGCGTTTATTTGTGATGAATGCATTTGATGGCGTGCTGACTATCATGGGCGTGGTTCTTGGAGCATACCTGTCTGGAATCGAGAATGCGAACGTTGTGATAACCGCTGGGATTGGCGGAAGCATAGCAATGGGCATATCGGGTATGAGCGGCGCGTACATGGCGGAGAGGGCCGAGAGGATGAGGGATCTGAAGAAGCTGGAAGCTGCGATGCTCAGGGATCTTGATGGTACGCATCTGGTGAGGGCCTTCCGAACAGCTAGCATAGCTATTGCGCTTGTCCATGGCATAAGCCCCGCGATCGCAGCCCTCCTGCTGATAGCCCCCTTCTTCCTGGTCCCTGTGATTAGCATCAGCTCTGCAGCGATGCTATCACTAGCCCTGGGACTGGTTCTGCTCTTTCTTCTAGGTCTATTCCTTGCCAGGATAAGTGAGGAGGCCCCAATTATAAGCGGAGTGAAGATGTTGCTTGTAGGAGCTATGACAATAATCATCGTAAGCCTTGCCATCTCCCCTGATGCACTATGAGATGCTTCTAAACTAAATAATGATTAATAATTATGGATTTTTCATAGGATGCCAAAAATCCCGTCGAGAACTTGACAGCCATAGCAAAAGGTTTAAATTTTGATAAATCGCCAGTTTCTCAGCCTTGTCTTTCAGGAGGTGACATCTGTGAGCATCATGGATCATGTGCTGGTTGTGGTGATATTCGGCGTTATGGTTGTGGCGCTGCCCTGGATATCGAATAAATGGTCCGACAGCAGGTCGGGCGTCAGATGACCTCATACCTTGCCCCTAAAGGGGCAGGGATTCCTGTTTCATCGATCTGGTTATCCGGTATATCTGCAGACTATGCTCCTAAGTCCGGGGGTGTCATGTTCATTAAGCGGTACGAAAATGCCTCCGAACCGTTTTATATTCCCATGGATGAGCTGCTGGTCATGAAGGTTTTTCTATACGAGAGCGCGACCGAGAGAATGACGCCTCGGATTCGTTCCTCTGAACTTGCACATGCCAACAGTGCACATCCGGACGGGTCCGGCAGTACGATCGAAAACATTAAAAAGCCGATATGTTAGATAAAGTGCGAGCGCCGATGGTCTAGCGGTTATGACTTGGGCCTTCCAAGCATTCTGCGAAGCAAGCCTACAACCCGGGTTCGAATCCCGGTCGGCGCATCACTTCTTCAGATATTCGTTAAATGACGAACGACATTTCGCCATCTTTATATTCTAGTTGAGCGAGTTTACAGACATGAATTCTGAGGGAGAGTTCTCCAACATCAGGGGGCTCCTGGCGGAGAAGATCGCAGGAGAGATAACACTTTCCCAGAACCCTGGCGAAACCCTCAGAAAATGGCGCCGGAACTTTGGGATAAGCCAGACCGAGCTCTCGAACTATCTTGGCATATCACCAAGCGTGATAAGCGACTATGAGAGCGGCAGGCGGCGTTCGCCCGGCATACTGATCGTGAGCAAGATAATCGATGCACTTCTTAAGATAGATGAGCTGAGAGGCTGCAACGTTTTGCGCGCCTACGAGAGCATGTTCGGGGACATGGTCGGCCTTAGCGCGATATGCTCCGTATGCGAGTATGCTAAGCCCGTTCCGCTCTCCGAGTTCATGGCCGAAATAGATGCAACTCTTATATGCGGAAACGCAGATGTGCAGATCAACGGCTATACGATAATCGATAGCATAAAGGCGATACTGGAGCTTCTACCTGAGCAGTTCTACAAGATATACGGTCGGAGCACAGCCAGAGCGTTGATATTCACAGGAGTGACAAGGGGTAGATCGCCACTCGTAGCAATAAGGGTATCTAACCTGAAACCTGGAGCTGTAATTCTCCAGGGTATAGACGCTGATAAAGTAGATCCCGTGGCGGTAAAGATAGCGAGGGTGGAGAACATACCCCTTTTGACCACACTGCTATCGCCGGAGGAGCTATCCAGCAGCTTGAGCAAGATCTGAGGGTGATTTCACGTGGGCGCCGGTTTAGTCAGCTATGGTGTTTACATTCCGAGGTACAGAATAAAGGTCGATGAGATCGCCAGGGTGTGGGGGGAAGTGGAGGACGTCGCGAAGAGTCTTAATGTCTACGAGAAAGCGGTCCCTGATCTGGACGAAGATACCGCGACCATTGCGGTGGAAGCCGCTAGAAATGCGATACTCAGAGCGGAGATAGATCCGCGAAGGATAGGAGCTATCTATACCGGCTCAGAGAGCCATCCATACGCTGTAAAGCCAACGGGAACCATCGTCGGCGAAGCCCTCTGCTGTTCTCACTCCCATACTGTTGCTGATATGGAGTTCGCCTGCAAGGCTGGTACCGCGGCGATACAGGCCTGCCTCGGGTTGGTCAGATCTGGCATGATCGATCTGGGGCTTGCAATAGGCAGCGATGTGAGTCAGGGTGCACCAGGCGATGCGCTTGAACACACCGCCGCAGCAGGTGGCGCAGCCTATGTCATTGGCTCCAGAGATCTCATCGCGGAGATAGAGGGCACATACTCCTTCACCACAGATACACCAGACTTCTGGCGGAGAGAGGGCATGCCGTATCCTGAGCACGGCGGAAGGTTCACCGGGGAGCCAGCATATTTCAAGCACGTGACATCAGCAGCGAAAGGATTGATGGAGATCTTGGGAACAAAGCCTGAGGATTATGACTATGCGGTATTCCATCAGCCCAACGGCAAGTTTCCTCTGAGGGTTGCTGCAAAGCTTGGTTTCACCAGAGAGCAGATAGCTCCGGGGCTGGTGGTGCCTTACATAGGCAATACATATTCCGGGTCGACTCTTATCGGCCTGGCGGCGGTCCTGGATCAGGCTGAGCCTGGCGACCGGATATTCGTCACGAGCTTTGGGTCGGGAGCAGGAAGCGATGCGTTCAGCATTCTGGTTACAGAGAGGATAAACGATATCAAGGATCGCGCACCCAGCGTAAGAGACTACATAGCAAGGGCGGAGTACGTGGACTACGCAAGATACGCAAAGCACAAGGGGAAGCTCAGATTATGAGGCCAGTATCTATCATAGGTGTTGGATGCACCCGATTCGGAGAGCGATGGGATTGCTCCCTTCGCGATCTCGTCGTCAAGACTGGCATAGCAGCTATAGAGGACGCAGGCGTTGCAGGGGAGGCGATAGACGCGCTCTATGTGGGGAACATGAGCGGCGGCAGGTTTGTGGAGCAGGAGCATATTGGAGCTCTCATAGCAGATTACGCTGGCCTATCGAGACTCCACATTCCATCCACAAGAGTGGAGGCCGCGTGCGCTTCAGGTGGGTTAGCTCTTCGCGAGGCTTTTCTGGCGGTTGCTAGTGGCTATGCTGACATAGTCATAGCGGCTGGCGTTGAGAAGATGACCGATGTCTCGAGCGGGGTGGCAGCTGACGCCTTGGCTGCTGCTGCAGACAGGGAGTGGGAGTGCTTCTTCGGGGCGACATTTCCAGCGCTTTATGCGATGATAGCGAGGCTCCACATGCGCAGGTATGGAACAACAAGGGAGCAGCTCGCGGAGGTCGCTGTGAAGAACCATCATCACGGCCACATGAACCCGATCGCTCAGTACCACACCGAGATCAGCGTGGAGGACGTCATCAGCTCTCCGTTAGTAGCTGATCCTCTCAGAGTACTGGACTGCTCACCCATAACCGATGGCGCAGCTGCGGTGGTTCTAGCTCCCACCGAGATAGCCGCTCGTTACTCAGATACTCCGATCAGGATCCTCGCGAGCGCGCAGGCGAGCGATGCGCTTGCGCTTCACGATAGAAGGGATATAACAACCCTTGATGCCACAGTACATGCTGCGAGAAGGGCGTTCGCGCAGGCGAGACTAGCGCCGGAGGATATAGATATAGCAGAGGTTCACGACTGCTTCACCATAGGGGAGATCCTTGCGATAGAGGATCTCGGCTTCTTCCCCAAAGGGGAAGGCGGCATAGCAACAGAAGAGGGGAGAACGGCGATAGGCGGTGATGTGGCGGTAAATACCTCCGGAGGCCTGAAGGCCTGCGGCCATCCCGTCGGCGCCACGGGAATAAAGCAGGCTTATGAGATCGTTCTGCAGCTCAGAGGTGAGGCCGGAAAGCGCCAGGTCTATGATGCCGAGATAGGTCTTACGCACAATGTTGGAGGTTCTGGAGGGACCGCCCTGATACACATACTCTCGAGGTGAGATAGACGACAACTAACGCGCCTAGGTTCTGGAGGTGTATACCGCAGAGGTACAACCTCATAGGAACCCACTGCAAGAGTTGCGATGAGTATTACTTCCCGCCAAGGACACTATGTCCGAATTGCAGACGAACCGGCCAGATGGAGGAGTACAAATTCAAAGGGACCGGCACTGTGATAACATATACTACTATCTATAGCGCAACTGAGGATTTCGAGAGGCTCACGCCGTACAATCTCGCGATCATTCAGCTCGATGAGGGGCCGAAGCTCACGGGCCAGGTGGTCTGCCCGCCTGAGGATATGAAGATCGGAATGCGAGTGAAACCGGTATTCAGGATCCTCGGAAAGGAAGGGGAGAGGGGTATAATCTACTACGGCACGAAATTCGCACCCGAAGATGCTATTTAACACACAATCCAGGGATTGGACAAAGCTTGTGAGAAAAGCAGTGTCTACCGTTGATAGAGGATGCGGATCGCAAATCTGGTCTCCAGGCATTAGGGGATTTCATCAGATCTGATCTCCTGAACGAATCGGCTGAAGAGAGAGGCAAGAGCGCTACAGGGAATTCCTATGCATCCTGAAGCTCGGTCCTCTCCGAATAAGTGACGCATGTCAGGAAGACATGATCTACAGAGCTGGTTATAAGAATTAAGTGTTTCTGACATGCAGAAGCGGTAAATGTCCAAATCTCTGGCATCAGCGCTTATTCGGGCAGATCCCGCAGCTCGAAGGTTAGATACTTATTGTAGAAACCCGTAAATGTACTGGCTTTAACATCAAGGAGGATCCAGAAGTTTTGAACGAGACGGCGTATGATGCCAGCCATATTAAGGTGCTGGAGGGACTGGAAGCAGTCAGACAAAGGCCTTCGATGTACATCGGCTCTACGGACTCACACGGACTCCATCATCTCGTCTACGAGGTCGTAGATAACAGTGTGGACGAAGCGATGGCAGGCTACTGCAAGGAGATCTCCGTGGTCATACACAAAGACGGCTCGGTATCGGTCAAGGACGACGGCCGGGGGATTCCTGTGGACATTCATCCCCAGTACAAGAGGCCGGCTGTGGAGATCGTCATGACTGTGCTGCATGCCGGCGGCAAGTTCGACCATGAGATGTATTCCGTCTCCGGCGGCTTGCACGGTGTGGGTGTCTCAGTCGTCAACGCTCTGTCAGAATGGCTGGAGGTCGAGGTCAGCAGGGGAGGAAGGGTATACAGGCAGAGATACGAGCGCGGAAAGCCCGTTTCCGAGCTGGAAGATGTAGGCGCATCCGAGACGACTGGAACAACAGTCAGATTCAAACCGGATTCGCAGATATTCGAGGAGACGGATTTCAACTTCGATATACTGTCCTCACGCCTTAGAGAACTCGCTTTTCTCAATCGAGGACTCAAGATCAGCATAAAGGACGAGAGAGCGGATAAGAGCAAGCTATTCCATTACGAAGGCGGTATCGTCTCGTTCGTCGAGTACCTGAATAGATCCAAAGAAACGCTGCATCCGAACCCCATCTACTTCTCGAGGGTTAGGGACAACATCATGATAGAGATCGCGATGCAGTACAACACGAGCTACAACGAGTCCGTCTTCTCATTCGCTAACAACATAAACACGCGAGAAGGTGGAACGCATCTCGCTGGCTTCAGAGCCGCCCTGACAAAGACCGTCAACGACTTCGCCAGGGAGAGGAGGCTCTTAAAAGGAGAGACAAAGCTGACTGGAGATGACTTGAAAGAGGGACTCGTCGCAGTGGTTAGCATTCGGCTCCCGGATCCACAGTTTGAGGGGCAGACCAAGACAAGGCTTGGGAACAGCGCTATTCGCGGGCTTGTCGAGTCAATGGTATCGGAGGGTCTGATGGAGTATTTCGAGCTGAATCCGGATGTGGCCGAGGCGATTATCGAGAAGGCTACGGAGGCGATGCGGGCCAGAGAGGCAGCGCGGAAGGCAAAGGAGCTCACAAGGCGCAAGACCGCTCTGACAGCAGCAGGTCTTCCTGGCAAGCTCGCGGATTGCGTCGAGAACGACCCGGCCAAGAGCGAGCTCTACATCGTCGAGGGGGAGTCCGCCGGCGGCTCAGCCAAACAGGGTCGAAACCGCCACTTCCAAGCAGTGCTGCCGCTGAGAGGCAAGATACTGAACGTGGAGCGCGCCAGGCTCGACAAGATGCTCAAGAACGAGGAGATCAGGAACCTGATAACAGCTCTTGGCACTGGAATAGGCGATGAGTTCGATATCAACAAAGCAAGATATCATAAAATAATCATAATGACAGATGCAGACGTGGATGGATCACATATAAGGACGCTTCTTCTCACGTTTTTTTACAGATACATGCAGCCTCTGATCGAAGCAGGTTATGTGTATATCGCCCAGCCGCCCCTATATCAGGTGAGAAGGGGGAAGAGCGTAACCTACGCATATTCGGATGAGGAGCTCTCAAAACTGCTCGGTGACGGAAAGGCGGTTGTTCAGCGCTACAAGGGCCTGGGGGAGATGAACCCTGAGCAGCTGTGGGAGACGACGATGGACCCGGAGAGAAGGACACTTTTAAAGGTAACATTGAAGGATGCTGTAGAAGCCGATGAGATATTCTCCATACTTATGGGGGAACAGGTGGAGCCGAGAAGGATTTTCATAGAGAGGCACGCGCGAGAAGTGAGAAACCTGGATGTGTGATCGCATGGCAGAGATAGAGGTCGATCTAACCGAGGAGATGAGGTCTTCCTACATAGATTACGCGATGAGCGTTATCGTGGGGAGGGCCCTGCCGGATGTGAGAGACGGGCTGAAGCCGGTACATAGGCGCATACTCTATGCCATGTATGAGCAGAGCGTGACGTTCGATCAGCCCTACAAGAAGTCGGCCCGCATCGTCGGTGACGTGATGGGCAAGTACCATCCGCATGGGGATGCCGCGGTATACGACACCATGGTCAGGATGGCCCAGGATTTCTCTATGAGATATCCGCTAATCGATGGTCAGGGCAACTTTGGGTCCGTAGATGGAGATCCGCCTGCTGCAATGCGATACACTGAGGTTCGTCTATCTAGGATAGCAGGCGAGATGCTCGTGGATATCGAAAAGGACACAGTCGATTTCGTGCCGAACTACGACGGCTCTCTCAAAGAGCCTGTGGTTCTTCCATCCAAACTCCCGAACCTTCTCGTCAACGGCTCCACAGGTATCGCGGTGGGCATGGCGACGAACATACCACCGCACAATCTGAGAGAGGTCGTATCTGCTATAATATACCTCATCGACAATCCCGATGCATCCCTTGTGGATCTGCTGGATATCATAAAAGGCCCCGATTTCCCGACTGGCGGATACATAATCGGCAGAGAGGGCATAGAGAGCGCTTACGCAACCGGCCGCGGCACGATAACGATCCGATCCAAATATGAGATCGAAGAGGGGCGAAGGGCCTCGAGGATAATATTCACAGAGCTTCCGTATCAAGTCAACAAAGCAAAAGTTGTGGAGGATATAGCAGAGCTGGTCAAGATCGGAAGGATAGAGGGGATCTCCGAGATCAGGGATGAGTCTGACAGAGAGGGGATACGACTAGTTGTTGAGCTCAAGCAGGGGGCCAATCCCCAGGTGGTTCTCAATCTGCTGAACAAACACACGCAGCTCGAGACCAGCTATGGCATAATCAATCTCGTTCTCGTCGATGGCCAGCCCAGAACTCTAAGCCTGAAGGAGACGCTGGAGCATTACATCAACTACAGGGTAGAGGTAATCGAGAGGAGGACCAGATTCGAGCTGGAGCAGGCTGAGAGGAGGGCGCATATACTCTCAGGGCTTCTCGTAGCCCTCAAAAACATAGATGATGTGATAACGCTCATAAAGGGCGCGTCGTCTCCCTCAGATGCAAGAGATCTCCTGATGAAGAGATTCCAGCTTAGCGATGAGCAAGCCAAGGCCATTCTCGATATGCGATTGCAGCGCCTCACAGGCTTGGAGCAGGAGAAGATAGCCGCTGAGGCGAGAGATCTGGAGATCACAGTTGCCAGATTGAAGGGTATTCTCGCTAGCAGAGAAGAGATCCTCAAGATAATAAAGTCCGAGTTGAGCGAGATCTCTGAGAGATATGGAGATGAGAGGAGGACTCAGATAATAGCTGCTGTTGAGTCCGTCAGGCCGGAGGACCTGATACAGGAGGAAGAGGTAGCGGTCATAATAACCAATAACGGTTATATCAAGCGCCAGCCACTTTCCGTATACAGGATGCAGAGGAGAGGGGGCAAGGGAAGTATCGGTGCTGAGACCAAGAGCGAGGATTTCGTGACCCATATATTCACCGCCTCCACATTGGATTACATCCTCGTTTTCACAGACAAAGGCAAGGCCCACTGGCTCAGGGTCTATGAGATACCGATGACATCGAAGGTCTCCAGAGGTCGACCGATAGCGAGCCTCCTACAGCTCGAGGAGAACGAGAGGATCACGGAGGCCATTCCTGTTGAGGATTTTGATAGGGATGGATATATAGTTCTGGCCACGCGGATGGGTAACATCGTCAAGACTCCGATAAGGGCATTCAGCAATCCCAGAAGAGGCGGAATTAAAGCTGTAAACCTGCGTGGAGACTCCCTTGTGGCTGCGAGGCTTACAGATGGCTCGAGGGAGCTTATTGTTGCGACGAAGAAGGGCAAGGCGATACGCTTCCATGAGAGCGATGTCAGAGCCAGCGGTCGCGGCTCGATGGGTGTCAAGGCGATAAATCTCTCAGAGGGGGATGAGCTGATAGCCATGGATATCATACGGGAAGGCGAGACGCTCTTCACTATAACATCTCAAGGATACGGTAAGCGTACGGATTTCAGCGAGTACCCCCTGCAGAGGCGTGGTGGCAAGGGTGTTAAAAACATATATACAAAAAAAGGAGACGTCGTAGCTGCGATAACAGTTTCAGACGATGACGGGCTTTTGATAACCACAAAAGAAGGCGTTATGATGCATATCGCAGCATCAGATGTGAGAGTGCAGGGCAGGGCAACCCAAGGCGTTAGGATTATGGACGTGAAACCCACCGATGAGATATCGGATGTGGCACGTGTCGATTAGTGGGCTTTGAGATGCAAGAAGGGAGGTGAGTTGTACGCTTATCACCGAGACGAGCGGCATCCTCTTCGGCCTGAAGAGCGGGGTCTTTGCTGCCCCTACTCCCTCTATAAGATCGTCTCGGTACTGTATCGAATAATATTCAGAAATCCAATAGCATAGGGCCAATTCAGACGAATCAAATTTTTGGGACGCATAGGTCAAGCCACGGCCGAAAAACGAAGGGGGTGGCAAAAGTCGGGAGGGTGTAGAAGGGAGTAGCAATGAAAAGAGGGTGTCTAATTCGACTTTTGCCGTTTGTTATTTAGACTTAAGTCGAATATAAAGTTTTCGGTATACCCAAACAATGAATAATCGAATAATTATAAACTAACAGCTCATCAGCTGGTGCTGTGTTGAACTGGGCGCCGAGGTCGATAGCAATCGATTCATGTCAGAATACTGATTTGTGTGAATTGGCTCATGATAGTGAAAAACGCTCATGACGAAAGGTCAGCCATGAGAATGGAAATGCTTCGGAGGCATTTTCGTATCAAACCTTCGTGGCCTAACGCCATCGACGGGAATAAAAATAGTCCTGAGAGGATCCCTATTTTCATACAAAACGCCATGATCCAAGGTCCTATGGGAATGAAAATCGTTCATGGTTCTGAGGGGTTTTCGTACCAATTCGAAATTATCCAACACGCCACCCCATGCCTGATAAATATAACTTCACCACTCTATGAATCTGTGAGATCTCACGGAGGGTCATATTGAGCGAGTATCTACCCCTGCAGGCGGAGGTTGTGGATATAGACCGTGTAACCCACGACTCATATCTCATATCGCTTCAGCTCTTGGATAGGGACGTCAACTTCACATATAGACCTGGGCAGTTCGTCATGGTATCGATCTTCGGAATGGGTGAATGTCCCATCTCGATAGCCTCAAGCCCAACGAGGAATGTGCTGCAGCTCTGTGTACGCCGGGCGGGGCGGATAACAAGCGGAATTGTGGATTCGATGATAGGCGATATCCTGGGCATTCGCGGACCGCTTGGAAACGGCTTTCCGCTCGAGAGGATGAAGAATAGCATCGTGATCGCCGGCGGCGGCTCGGGATTCGCGACCTTAAGATCGCTGATAAACTACATAGTGGATAGAAGGGATGAGTTCGGAGAGGTTTTCGTGGCATACGGAGCTCGAACGCATCAGGATCTTTACTTCATGCAGGAGTACAAGTCATGGAAGATGTACGGCATAGATATCGAGCTGACGGTGGATGTAGCCAATGAATCGTGGAAGGGAAACATCGGGATGGTCCCGGCCCTTCTCGACAGAATGGATATATCCCCGCCAGCCTCGGCAGCTATATGCGGCCCGCTTCTGATGATAAACGCGGTCAGCAAGAGGTTGATCGAGAGGGGCTTCAAGGAGTCTGATATATTCGTATCGCTGGAGAGGCATATGAAATGCGGCATAGGTAAATGCGAGCACTGCTCCATCGGTCCGTACCACGTTTGCAAGGACGGGCCAGTCTTCCCCTACGATGCGATCAAGGATCTGCTATGAGATTCCATCAGCGGATGAGGATTCCTATAAACCTCATTTTTAAGGTGCTCGCATGTTGCGGTCATGAGTCGATTAAATGTTGATCTTTGATCCACCTTGGAATTTGTCTCAGAGGATGCTGATTTTCTGAAGATGATTTCAACAGATTCATGTTCTCATTATTGCTATCTGCAAACGTGTTTCTAAAACTCCAACCTATTTCAGGTTCACGATTGAGAATTTCGTGAATTAAAAAAGAAGTTATTGTTTAAATTACAAATATTTATACACATAAATTGATGTCTTAAAAATTATTGGCTTTTTGCCCTTTACTGCGAAATGTAGGTTACCTGAGGAACTCAGAGGAATTATTCAACACAGCAAGCTAAAGGAGTGCGCAGACCACCGGAGCCGGTGGTGCTCGCCCTTAAGTGCCTTTATGAACGGGCCTGGTGCCCGCTCTTTCTCGATATCTACGGGGTCGCAGTCGACGTTGCTCTGAGGAAGTATGGTGGTGACGGCTCCCGCGACTGAAGTCGCAGGCATCTACGGATTTATACCGATGCTGT
>CAZMZV010000035.1:0-20365 GCA_964570975.1 uncultured Methanotrichaceae archaeon
AAGATTAAAAGGGCAATAGGTGTCGATTTATGGAAGTAGGAAGAGTAAAGAGAGTTGCCGGGCCGGTCGTGCAGGCCGTTGGCCTAAAGGCTTCGATGTACGACTTGGTTCTGGTCGGCGAGGAAGGCCTGATGAGCGAGGTCATCGGCATTTCCGGAGATAAGCACATCATCCAGGTGTACGAGGATACCTCTGGTATAAAGCCTGGTGAGCCGGTCAAGGAGACTGGTGGACCTCTCATGGCCCAGCTTGGTCCGGGCGTCCTCACCCAGATCTACGATGGCGTTCAGAGACCGCTTCCCCTGCTGGCCGAGAAGTCCGGGGACTTCATCAGCAGAGGCCTCTTCGTCGATGGTGTAGATCACAAGAAGAAGTGGGAGTTCCAGCCCCTGGTAAAGAAAGGTGACACTGTAAAGGCCGGTCAGCCTATAGGCGTTGTCCAGGAGCAGCTCCTGATTAAGCACAAGATCATGGTCCCACCGAAACACAAGGGTGGAGTCGTCAAGGAGATTTACAGCGGGAACTTCACGGTCGCAGAGACCGTCTGTGTGCTTGATGATGGCTCAGAGCTCACGATGCTCCAGAAGTGGCCTGTTAGGCAGGCCAGGCCTGTGGTGAGGAAGTTACCACCGACGATTCCTCTGAGAACAGGTCAGAGGGTCATTGATGGCTTCTTCCCGCTGGCGAAAGGCGGAACGGCGGCCATTCCGGGTGGATTCGGTACAGGCAAAACGGTCATGCAGCAGACGCTCTCCAAGTGGGCAGATGTCGATATCGTCATCTACGTCGGCTGCGGTGAGCGTGGAAATGAGATGGCCGATCTGCTACACGAGTTCCCCGAGCTGGTTGATCCGAGAACGAACAGACCGCTGCTTGAGAGATCGATCGTTTACGCGAACACATCCAACATGCCTGTGGCAGCACGCGAGGCATCCATCTACACAGGAATGACGACAGCTGAGTACTACAGAGACATGGGCTACGATGTCCTGATGACCGCGGATTCCACATCCAGATGGGCAGAGGCCATGAGAGAGCTGGCCTCGAGGCTTGAGGAGATGCCCGGTGAGGAGGGCTATCCGGCTTATCTCGCTGCAAGACTGGCCGACTTCTACGAGCGTGCTGGAAGGGCTGAGATATTGGCAGGTGGAGAGGGTTCAGTCGCGGTAGTGGGCGCCGTCTCGCCACCCGGCGGTGACTTCACAGAGCCTGTTACGCAGAACACGCTGCGTATCGTCAAGGTGTTCTGGGCGCTCGACTCGAGGCTTACACAGCGCAGGCACTTCCCATCTATCAACTGGCTCGATTCGTACTCGCTGTACGAGAAGGATCTAGAGGGCTGGTATGCTGAGAACGTCGCAGCTGACTGGAACGTTCTTAAGAGAAGGGCCATGGCGATACTTCAGGAGAACGCAGAGCTCGAGGAGATCGTCATGCTTGTCGGTTCAGATGCGCTACCAGAGGAGCAGCAGCTCACACTCGAGGTCGCCAGAATGATAATCAACTTCTGGCTGGCACAGAGCGCGTTCCATCCGGTTGATACGTTCTGCCCGTACAAGAAGCAATACGATCTGCTCAAGGCTATCCTGACCTACAGGGATTATGCATTCGATGCCCTCCATAGAGGTATAGCAGTCGATCAGATCAAGAGCGTACCCTCCAAAGACGCGCTAGCCAAGCTGAGGATGGTTGAGGACTACGAGCCCGAGCTCAAGAGGGTCATGGACCAGATGAAGGCTGAGTTCGAGGCTTTGAAGTAAGGGGGTTACCAATGACCAAGGAATACAAGACTATAACCGAGATCGCTGGACCCCTGGTGTTCGTCGAGAAGACCGAGCCAGTAGGCTACGGTGAGCTCGTCGAGATCAGGACGGCCAGCGGTGAGGTGAAGAGAGGCCAGGTCCTGGACACCTCGGATGAGATCGTCGTCGTCCAGGTCTTCGAGGGTACCGGTGGCCTCTCAAAGGATAGCTCCGTGAGATTCACCGGAGATGTCATCAAGATGCCTCTCTCTCCGAGCATCATCGGGAGGGTTCTCTCCGGCTCTGGCAGACCAAGAGATGGCGGGCCACCCATAGTCCCGGAGGTGGAGCGCGAGATCATCGGGGCTGCCATCAATCCGGCCTCGAGGGGAAAGCCGAGAGCGTTCATCCAGACGGGCATATCGACTATCGATGGGACAAACACGCTGGTCAGGGGACAGAAGCTGCCAATATTCTCAGGTGCTGGTCTCCCGCATAACGATGTAGCCCTGCAGATCGCCAGGCAGGCGAAGGTTCTGGGCGAGGCGGAGCAGTTCGCCGTGGTCTTCTGCGCCATGGGCATCACGAACGAAGAGGCGCAGCACTTCATGGCGGACTTCGAGAGGACCGGTGCGCTTGAGAGGGCAGTGATCTTCCTGAATCTAGCGGACGATCCTGCGGTCGAGAGGCTTCTGACTCCAAAGCTCGGGCTGACAACAGCTGAGTATCTGGCCTTTGATCTGGATATGCACGTGCTCGTCATCTACACCGACATGACCAACTACTGCGAGTCCCTGAGACAGATGGGCGCGGCTCGAGAGGAGGTTCCCGGACGCCGCGGATATCCAGGTTACATGTACACCGACCTAGCCACGAACTACGAGCGCGCAGGGATCATAAAGGGCAAGAAGGGCTCGATCACGCAGTTCCCGATTCTCACGATGCCGGGCGATGACATCACCCATCCGATTCCGGATCTCTCCGGCTATATCACGGAGGGGCAGCTCATCGTATCGCGCGAGCTCCACAGGAAGGGCATATATCCGCCAATCGATATCAGGCCATCTCTCAGCAGGCTGATGAACTCCGGTATAGGCGCTGGACATACCAGAGAGGACCACAGAGCCGTCTCGGATCAGCTATATGCGTACTACGCTGAGGGTTGCGATCTGAGGGGTCTCGCGGCTATCGTAGGCAAGGAGGCGCTCTCAGAGCGTGACAAGCTCATATTGGAGTTCGCGGATCAGTTCGAGCGGAGGTTCGTCAACCAGGGCAGGGATGAGGACAGATCGATCATAGAGACTCTCACCATCGGATGGGAGCTTCTCTCGATGCTGCCCGAGACCATGCTCACCAGGATTGACGATAAGTACATCAAGAAGTACCATCCGAAGTACGCCGGCACCGCAAAGAAAGAGTGAGATCATGGCCGTAATTAGAGGGACAAAGCCGACCAGGGCAGTGCTTATAGCCCTTCGAAGAAGGATAAAGGTAGCACAGACTGGTCACGAGCTCCTCAAGATGAAGCGCGACGGCCTAATGATCGAATTTTTTGAGGTGCTGAACAGAGCGAAGACGATTCGACAAGAGCTCGTCCAGGATTACCTCAGGGCGGAGCAGAGGCTCAACATGGCAAAGGCCATAGACGGCACGATCGCTATAAAGAGCGTGGCTTTTGCCCTGCAGAAGGAGCCAGTCGTCGATCTGCAGTCCAGAAACATCATGGGCGTGGTTGTGCCGAAGATATCAGCAGAGGCCGTGCATAAGAAGATGTACGAGCGAGGCTACGGTATCATAGGGACCAGCGCTGCGATAGACGAGGCTGCAGATGCTTACGAAAGCCTGACGGACAAGATCATAACTGCGGCAGAGGTGGAGACATCACTGATGAAGCTCGTAGATGATATCGAGAAGACCAAAAGGCGTGTTAACGCTCTTGAGTTCAAGGTGATTCCCGATATCAAGGATACCATCAGGTTCATAAGCTTCGCTCTGGAGGAGATGGACAGGGACAACATAGTCAGGCTGAAGAAGCTCAAGGCGAAGGCTCAGAAGCGCGCTAAGGCTGAAGAGGCTGAAAAAGCGGCCGCTAAGGCCGCAGCAGCCGAAGCCTCGTGAGCATGACCGGCTGGGCTGAGCGCAAGGCAAAGGAGTGGTTTGGGACCCCCGAGAAGAAGATGAGGTTGCTGCAGTGGTTGGTGTACATCTCCAACCTCTATGTCATTCTCGGGGTCTTCATTCTAATTTATATCCTCTACGGCGAGCATCTCCACGAGCTCTGGGATGCCATCAGGAGCGGTGAGCTCTAGCTGTCGTGTTTTTGTTTTGGATAGTCCTGCGAAAGCAGGCGTTTGCTATCAAACCTTCATATCCCAGATCGTTTAAAGCCCAGAGAGATCATCCATATTCCAGCGAGTATGGAGCTACCGAAAAAGATCGTGGCGACGATCTCCCACCCAGAAGGCACATTTGACAGAAGAACGGTACCCATGGTCACAGAGCCAAGACCAATGCTCACAGAGCCCATTCTGTTGTTTATCACGCTTATCAGTATTCCAGCACCGATAAGTGCAGCTGCGATATCCAAGAGCTCGGGAGGAAGCATATCATACACCTCCATTGCATAATACTTATAGCTTGTTGCTGTTGCGGGGAACCTGTCCGGATAAGCGCTGAGGCCAGAAACACTTAATCCTTATTCGCACAGGTCCATGGCGAGGAGGGGCACGAATGAGATTCTCCCTGAGGTGAGCTACCCTAAATGGTAGAGCTTCCCGATTCATCGCCAAAACTTGCATCACAGAAAAGTGATGTAGAGGTTTCGACTCTATGGGCACTACGGGCTGTTCCATCCCTGTGAAGTGTTGTGTAGGTCTACCAATACCAGCTTTCGACCAGCACTTTGAGCCTTGTACGAAAGCGTGAACATTATTCAACACAGCAGGTCATACACAGATACCTGGACTCTTAAAGGGAAGACTCCGCTTTTATATCCCTCCTTGCAGACCGGCGGTCCTCTCGCTCCGTCCTCTCCCGCCCTGCGAGTGTAAACCAAAGAGACTCCGGCTCGGAACCTCAGACTCATACCATTCGGCCACAGCGCGAGAGAGCAAGAGGCGCTGCAAGCTTCATGCGCATGTTTCGAATAGATAAGGTAGGAGCTGTAATGCAAAACCTCTTGCGCCCTCTCACGAAATTGATGTCAAAAACACCGGCGAATTCAAAACAAAGAAAAAAGCGAGAAGAGCTCTACTCGATGTGTATCGCTTCAGATGGGCAGGCCTCGACGCATGTGCCGCATTCTGTGCACTTCTCGGGATCGACTACTGCTATCTCCTCGTCATCGAGTGTGATAGCGTCCTCCGGGCACTCCTCTACACAGGTTCCACAGCTTACACATTCCTCTCTGTTAACTACCGCTGGCATTACGAAATCCTCCAATTTGCCTTTTATCGGACACTACCGAGGAGTAGGCAGATATGATATATACCTTTCGTCAGCTGCATTCACGATAGCATCAAAAAGATCATCTATTTTAAAAAGAGTTTATAATTTCCGTGTTGAATAATTTAATATGTTGATATGGATCTGCTTTTATCAAAGTTAAGATTTGTGGGAATTCGCTCCATGATATCGAAAAACGCTCATGACCGTAGCTCAGCCGGACTGATGAAAATGGCTCTTGGTCCGGCGGCGATTTAGTGCCGATATCCTGGATGGCCATGTTTCGCGCAAAATTTGACCGAAAACATATCGCGAAAACATATCGATCAACCATTATTCGATGATCGAGGACTATATTGTGGGTATCCTTGCATTCACCTCAGCTCGCTGTACCTCTTCCTGTCCTTCAGCTCCTGCTGTTTCGCAGCATTCCATCCGCTGACAGCCTGCAGATACCCAGTTATCCTGCTTATGTGGTCGACATCCCTTGAATCGCATCGGGGGCAAGCTTCTCTGATGCCAGCTGATATCTCACAGCAATTCAGGCAGACTGTCATATCCTTGGTGAAGGCGAAGTATCCGATCTGCGTGTTCTTCGCGAGATTCATTCCGAGATTCATCAGAGCTTCTGGATCTGGATCGCTCTCGCCCAGGAATATGTGGAATATGTTGCCACCATCCACTATGGGGAAGAAGACATGCTCGAGCATGGCCCGCTCCATTAGCGAGATATCTGCATTTACTGCGATGTGCGTGCCATTTGTATAATAAACCGGCAGATCTCTTGTCCTGTTAAGGTTCTCAAGAGCTGTCTTGAGATCTCCTTTCACAACCTGCTTCGCGCAATCCCTGAACTCATCGTGCAAGAGATCTGAGACCGCGAACCTCTGCGCGGTGGTCTCGGCCGGCGTCCTGGCGAGCGCTATGGTCATACCATGTTCTTCACTCAATTTTTTAACATAGAGCTGCATCTCGGTCATCGCTCTCACGGCGAAACGCCATGCTTCGCGCGATTCGTGCATCTCTTTTCCTGTGTGGAACTGGACCATCTCATTTATCCCCACGACGCCGATGGTGTATACCAGCCTATCGAGATCGACAGCCATCGCACCCTTCTCGCCCGTCACCGGATCTCTGGGCTGCTGCGTCGCGAATGGCATCCGGCCGTTCGCTATTATCTTGTTCATCCAGCTTCTTTTGATCTTGAATATCTCCACCGATACATCCATCAGATCCCGCAGATATTCAAAGAGGAGCTCGTCCTCTCCACGCGCTTTATACGCGGCTCGGGGGCAGTTTAACGAGACAACCTGCCAGGAGCCCATCGAGAAGTGCTTTCCGTTTCTGAAATAGAGTTTGTCCTCGAACTCCTTATCGTTATTGAACGTCGAGGAGAACTGATACGCACAGCATTGATAGCAGGATATTCCCTTTCCAGCACCTCTATACTCAGGAAGCTGGTTGTCGAAGTAGGGCGCTCCGTATTTTGCAGCTAGCTTGAAGGCGAGAAGGTACAGATCGCGGTATGTTGGGACGTCGGGGTTGGCTCTGTTGAATTCCTCGTCCTCTTTCATGAAGTCGGGCTCGATGCTGATCTCAGGCTTCGGAAAATTGAACGGCTTACCCCAATAATCGCCCTCGAGCATGACCTCCATCAATGCCTTGAAGGCGAGCCTCACCTCGCGCTCGAACTCGCCGTATACCCTCAGCGGCGCCTGTTCTCCGTTCCAAACTCTGCCTTTGTAGACGACCGGTTTATCCTTCCAGATAGCTGGAACGCCTGGAGTCAGCTGGACAGACGAGAAGACGAGCTGTCCACCACGCGCGACCATCATCTGCGTCATCTCGTAAACGAACATCTGCATGAGCTGCTTTATCTCCTCGTAGTTCAGCCCCTCGAGGTAAGGCGCGACGAAGGTTAGAAAGTTGTAGAATCCCTGCCCGCCAGCGAAGTTCGTTTGCGCGCTGCCCAGGGCCTTTACAGCATGAAGAATAGCTACCTCAGGCTTTTTAGCGGGGCCTGCTACGGATGCTTTCGTGCCCCGACCATCAGGCATCAATCCGTAGTAGAAGAAGTATCTGAGATCGTGATCCTGGCAGAAAGGTCTCGTGCCGAAGTATTCCAGATCGTGAATATGCAGATCCCCTGATATGTGATGATCCGCCAGATAGGGAGGCAGCAGAAGCAGGTACTGCTCCTTGCTTATCTTGTCCGCCTTCTTCTTGTGAGAGGTCTCGGCATTGTCCTGGAGGTTCGCGTTCTCTTTCGATTCAAATCCTGTGCCTATGTCGATGAGGTGAGCGTCGTATACTGGGGTGCCGATGCGAGTGCAGATGTTGCGCCATTCGGGATGGTGTCTCTCGAGAAGCACCACGTTGACTATCTCTCTGACCAGCGGGCCGCTGAGGTATCGAACGTTCATCCATCTTATCCTTCGCTCGACCTCCTTAGCTATCTCTCTCGCCTCATCCTCGGTGATGGCCGGAAGTTTATAAAAATTTTCAGATAGCTTCGTCTCCTTGAGGAGCTGCTTAACGATAGCGTTTCTGTCCCAGTCGAGGAGATGCCCATCGCTGGTTCGCACCTTGGGCATCGATGAGACCAACACCCCCGTAAGGGTCAGCTGTTTATTCTTTCCGTTCACCATCCCCACCCGCGATATATTTCAACCCTCAATTAATTGTTACTCGCTTTTTACTGTTTCGCTTAGTCTCGAAATATAAATAAATAATAATCATATTTGATGCCTAATGCCGCCGAGCAGGATGCGCTCGATGCTGCGAATCCTCTCAGGCGTATCTATAGCTATCAAAATATCGCCCTCTTCCAGCTTCAACTCATTTGTAGATCTAAGCAGCTCCCCGCCCCTGCTTATCGCAACCACGCCTTCTATGCCGAGCTCATTCGGAGTCTTGCCGAGCGCGTTTGACTCCTCCGGTATTCTTATAGTGTAGATCACCTTGCCCATCAGTTTCAGGTTCGCATCACAGTAAGCATCCTCCGCGAAGCTCCGGAAGAGCTGGTAATCATCTGAGCGCATGTCTTCTATGAACTTGTTGATGACATCTTTCGATAACTGATACCTCTCCAGGACCTTCGCGAACACCTTTACAGAGGTCTCGTATTCCTCAGGAACTACCTCATTTGCCCCGAGTCTATGAAGCGTCTCAACCTCTTGCACATACCGCGTTCTTGCTATTATGAATAGATTCTCGTTCAACCTTCTGGCCATCTCGACTATAAGCCTGGTCGCGAGGGGATCCGAGATGGCGATCACTATCACCCTGGCAGTTGTGATGCCCAAATGCCTCAACACAGACTCCTGCGTTGCATCACCATAGTAGATCGGCTCACCGTTTCCACCTTCTCTTCTCACAATATCTGGATCTGCGTCGACTACGACATAAGGTATACCCTTTGATTTTGCAGCTTTTGCAACGTTTCTTCCATTAACTCCAAAGCCCACTATTATCAGATGATCCTTTAGACCCGAGCGGTTCTCAACCCCCTCCGGCTTCTCAGCTCTAGAGAACCGTAGGAAACCAGCTGCTACTTTATGCGATATCACTATCAGGAATGTCGTCGCGCCCATAGTCAATACTGTGACATCGAGGAACAGCTGGTATACCTCTCGCGATAATATACCACAATCGAACCCTACCTTGGAGAGTATGAATGAGAACTCCCCAACCTGGCTCAGCGCCAGGCTGACAAGTATAACCATCCGCATCGGAAGACCAATTATAGAGACCGCTGCTGCGGATGTTATCGCTTTTAAAAGTATAATGCATATGGCAAGAGTTACAATGAACGCGGTATTCTCCAAGAGTATATTCAGATCCAAAAGCATGCCGATCGAGACGAAGAAGAAACTCGAGAAGGCATCACGCAGTGGCCGGATATTGCCTATTGCATGTATGCTGTAGGGCGATTCGGATATCACTAGACCCGCGAGAAATGCACCAAGGCCTAGAGATAGACCAGCAAAAGAGCTGAGCCACGCTATAGCGAAGCATATGCCTACTGTGCAGAGCAGAAATAGCTCGTGATCTCTCGTCTTCAATACGTGATAAAGGACCTGCGGCACAATCCATTTCGCGCATACTATTACCGTTATTATAAGAAGAATCGCTTTAAAAAGAATGAACAACGGAGCATCAATTGCGACCTGTGTGGCACCTGGAAGCATGGGTATCAGTAAAATCATCGGAACGACGATAATATCCTGGAAGATCAGTATGCCCAGTATGGTGCGTCCGTGAAGGGTATCGAACTCTCCTCTCGCCTGAACTATTCTGAGGACAATGGCCGTGCTGCTGAGCGATATCATGAAACCAAGGGCTAATGCCTCTCCCAGAGGTCTGTCGAGATTGACGAGAATTAGTGTGACCGCTATAACTGAGAACAGAACCTGTAAGAGGCCGCCGACGAGAACGAACCGCTTTATCTGGAGGAGATCTTTCAGTGAGATCTCTATGCCAACTGTGAAGAGCAGCAGTATAACGCCGATCTCGGCGAGGACAGATACCTGCTCTACCGATTTTATCAGACCGAGCAGCTGAGGCCCCGCGATAACGCCTGTTATGAGGTACCCCAGAATAGCAGGCATCCTTATTTTGTGGAAGATGAAGAGCACAGCTGCCGATAGTCCGAAGATAACCACTACATCCCTAAGCAATTCCATCTCCAAAGGCATCACCAAGCTAGGAGATCCGGTTGATACATTCTATAGAATTGAACATCCGCAGCAGAGAAGCTCCCCTTGGATATAATCATTCTACCAGATCCAGGACTTCTGAGAAATCCACCCTGGCCGTCGAATCTATGCTCAGCGGGGTTACCGAGATCTTTCCTTCCTGGTACACGGCTCTTACGTCCGTGCCCTCCCTCTCATTGCATATGAGATCTCCGCCTATCCAGTAGTACGGACGACCTCGCGGGTCTCTGCGCTCCTCAACAGCTGTCCTGAAGATCTTCCGAGCAAGCCGGGTCACAACTATCTCTGTATCTTCCGTGGCATCCAATGGCAGGTTTATGTTGAGTATATCGACTCCTTTTGGTAGACCGTTTTCAAGAACTCTGGATGCGACCTTTCTGAGAAGCTTTATCGCTGTATCGAACCTGTACTCCACAGAGTGGTTGTTATCGAACTTGTCGCCCTGATCCGCGACCTGGATAGATGCGGCGATAGCTGGAATACCATAGCTTGCGGCTTCTATCGCGGCGCCAATGGTACCGCTGGTTGTAACCGTATCTGTGCTTATATTCTCCCCGACGTTTATGCCTGAGATGGCGAGATCCGGCAGCTCTCCCCTCATGATGACGAATATCCCCAGTATTACGGAATCTGTAGGAGTACCGGAGACCGCGTATGCCTTTCTTCCGTTTAGACTGACCTCTGCCATCCGCAGCGGCTCGAATACCGAGACAGACCTGCCAACGCCGCTCCTCTGGCCGGATGGCGCCACTATTATCAGATCTCCAAGCGTTTCCACGCTCGTCACAGCTGCCCTGAGGCCCGGAGCGTATATGCCATCGTCGTTCGTGACCAATATCCTTCGCATGGTTACCCGCTATCCCTAAAGCAGAATCAGTTCACTGACATCTTTAAGGCGATTGTATATGTCTTTTTGGGTTTTGCCTCGGCGTTGAATAATTAGAGACGCTGAGGGCGGTAGGAATTGATCCTTCGGAGTTCGTATTAGCGCGGTCAACTACTCCGGCCCGAAGACCAGGATCTTTGCTACTCCCCCATCTCTATCATATCGGAAAACCGTCATGACCACAGCTCACCCAGGGGAATGAAAAATTGATCATGGTTTTTAGGCATTTCAGTACTAATTCAGATTTTGTTCAACGCAGCACTTATTCGGACACGCCTTAATGGATCACCACAAGATTTAAGTAAAGAAAACTTGCATATACGCAAAATATCTGGATGAATATCCAGAGGCCATATAGCACCCGGTGAGAGGGTCTCCTCCGGATCGGCGTCCAACCTCTCACCAAACCGAATTTCTTATAGGGGTAGCGAGGACTTCGGTCTTCAAGGCTGGGGATGAAGTCACTCCTTAAAATACGAGTTAGACTAAAAACGGACTTATGCATGATGTGGTTGTGGTTGGCGCTGGCCCCGCTGGACTCTTCGCGGCTCTTGAGCTGTCCTCACATAGAAAGAACGTGGTTGTGGTCGATAAGGGCAGGGACATATCGGAGAGGAGCTGCCCGATGAAGAAATGGGGGCATTGCCTTCACTGCGATCCCTGTCACATCATGTGCGGCATGGGTGGCGCAGGGACGTACTCAGATGGCATACTGAACCTCCATCCAGCGATAGGTGGCGATCTCAGCCGGCTGACAGACGATGCCTGGTCGCTTATAGATGAGGTCGATTCGATATTTCTGAGATATGGAGCGCCGGTCGAGACGCAAGAGCCCACGTCACAGGACGTAGAGGATCTCAGCAGGAGGGCTGCCTCGGTCGGAGCCAGATTTATAGCGATTAAGCAGCGCCATATGGGCTCCGATCGAACACCGGAGATCATAAGAGCATTCGGCGAGGATCTCAAAAGGAGTGGAGTCAAGTTCATCCTCAACTGCTCTGTAGATGATATTGTTATTAGAGATGGCAGATGCAGAGGAGTGAAGCTGGCAGATGGAAGAATGATATCTGCTGAGAATACCCTCCTCGCTCCTGGCAGGATAGGGGCCCAGTGGATCGGAGAACTCATTGACAGGCATATGATCAGGGCGAGGTATGGTCCTCTGGACGTTGGTGTGCGCGTGGAGGTCCCCTCGATAGTGATGGATCCGGTCACGCGGATAAACAGGGATCCCAAGTTTCACATCATAACGCACAGATACGATGACTTCATCAGGACGTTCTGCACAAACCCTGGAGGCTTTGTGGTTAAAGAGGAGTACAAGGACTTCATAGCCACAAATGGCCATTCGATGGCCGGGGAGAGATCCGAGAACACCAACTTCGCATTCCTCGTGAGGCTGGAGCTGACAAAGCCTGTTGAGAACACCACAGCATATGGGATATCCATAGCGAAGCTGGTGACCACCATAGGCGGCAGGAGGCCTGTGATCCAGAGGCTCGGCGATCTTCACAGGGGCAGGAGATCCACAGAGGAGAGGATCGCCAGGAATCCTGTCAGAAATACCCTCAGAGATGTCACGCCCGGAGACATATCGATGGCTCTCCCTCATAGAATAGTCATGGATGTGATCGAGGGGCTGGAGATCCTGAACGAGATCATTCCGGGGGTGAATGCAGATTCGACCCTGTTGTATGCGCCAGAGATAAAGTTCTATGCGAGAGAGATAAACGTCGACGGAGATCTTCAAACGAGCATTCCCTCGCTCTATGCAGCAGGAGATGGCGCAGGCCTCTCAAGGGGAATCGTTGCGGCTGCCGCGACCGGGCTGCTTGCTGCGCGTGGCATACTCAGAAGCAGCTAGCTGTTAGCAGATGAGGCTGAGTTATATAGCTGGGGGAGTAGGAGTAGCAAAGACGCCGGTCTTCAGGCCGGAGAGGAAGTCGCAGAAAGCTCGGAGCGACGAGAGTCAAAATGACGTGCGCGTATGAATATGAGGATAATAGCGGTTGGCAAGCTCAGGGAGAGATTCTGGCAGGATGCGGTTGCTGAGTATTCCAAGCGCATCAACCCTTATGCCAAGCTCGAGGTCATCGAGGTGCGCGAGGATACTGTAGAGAAAGAGGGAAAGGAGATACTCTCTAGAATGGGGCGAGGCATCAACGTGGCGCTCGATCAGTATGGGGAGAGCATGGACTCTGAAGAGCTCGCATCTTGGATTAAGAGCAGGATTGTAGAGGGAAGCAAAGAGATCACCTGGATAATCGGAGGGCCAGATGGACTCTCAGCAGATGTATTGAAGCGCTCAGATCTAATACTATCCTTATCGAAGATGACATTTCCGTATCAGCTCGCCCGATTGATCCTGCTTGAGCAGCTTTACAGAGCATTTAAAATTATTAAAAACGAGCCGTACCATCGCTGATTGAATGATGATCTTCGCGAGTAACGCGCATATAAGCTGAGCTCATGGGAATGAAACATGGGTCGAGGCATTTTCGTACCAACAATCATCATAACAGCTCGGTGGTGGAGAGCTGGGCTTAATGAGATTAGACGAGCTGCTTTACGCCTCTTCAGACATCGCCAACTCGAGAGCAAACGATATAACTCTGCGGATCGTATGCTTTGTATGTGATAGTCATCTGCAATGATGCCGAGATAGAGGTTCCTGAGGGCGAGAGATGCCAGATCTGTGGCTGTGAGCTGGAGGAGTTCGACGAGGTCACAGGTACACCCATCTTCGGCTACTATCATTGGACATGCATAACACATGTCGATTGATCCTTCATTTGGCTCGCGGAATGGCAGATTCACCTACCGGAGTCTATCGTATAGGATTCAAAGAGATTGAGAGCTGTGACTTCCTCTCAGGTCCGAAGGACGCCGAGCCTGCGCTCTGCTATTCTCTAGCAATCGGGCAAAAAGGTTTAATACTAGTGCTTCAAAGTTATGAATGCGCAAAAACTCTGTGTAGTTTTTCGCTAAGGACGGTGAAGAATTGTTTAGAAGTGAGGAAGGATTTTCTCGTGGCTCTGCTCCTTCTGCCCCAGTGGCTGTTGGCAGCGAGTACAACGTGAAGATCGAGGATATCGCCCGTGAAGGGGACGGTATCGCAAGGGTTGAAGGCTTCGTCATCTTTGTCCCAGATACCCAGGTAGGGGATCAGGTAAGGATACAGGTCGACCGTGTGATGCGCCGCTTCGCGATTGGCCATAAAGTCTGAAGACCTTCAGCTTTTGTATAAGGAGTGTACTGGTTCTACGAACCAGATAACCTCTGTTTTTTGATCTCAGCGATTTTGGCTATGAATAACTTTCGTGGCCCAAAGCCAGTCATGGGAAGGCTCTGAGGCGTTTTAGGATTCAAAAGTTGTTCGACACAACAATTTTGGAGCAGTAAAATCCTCGATGGTCGGTGTAATCAAAGCATCCAGAATCTCAGGATTCGCACACTATTTTATATAAAATTTAACTGATATTAGTGTGCTGCAAGATGCATGAATCTTGGAGTTAATGTTGCAGATTCCTCTACGGCACCCAATGCAGGGACCCGTCCGAAAAAGGATTAAGCGTTTCTGACATGCAGAAGCGGTAAACAATGGCCTCGGCGCTTATCCGGACGGTCCGCAATGCAGATCCCAAAGATTAATATCGCAAAAGAGAGAAGGGCCTGATCTAGGACCTAAACACTCTGGGCCGAAGGCTGAATAGTCTCTGGCATGATTGGCATGCCTTTTAGCTGTAAAAGAGGCAGATTAGCACAAACACTGAGCAAGCGTGATCGTATGCTATTAAGACCATTTGTTCTGCTCGAGCGGAGGATCTTGAGGATTCAGGGAGATGCTCAAGATGGAGGATCTGGTGCATGGATCTCACGAAAATGCACGCCGGATAAATGCTGTTACATCAAACAGGAGTTTTCGCTAAGCACTGATCCACAGGTGATCCTATGAATCAGAAGGAGTTCGCCAAGGCATTTGCGATATTTGTAGGTGCTGTGATGATCCTCTCCGCATTTGCGGGCTTTGTTCTGCGAAGCGGGAATGTGGAAAGGGTTTCAGAGACCAAATCGGTCGAGACAGCGTCGCTATCCGAGTTCGGTGTCAGGGGCAGTCTTGTTGATATGAGCTTCTACAGCATGCAGGATCTCCTGGAGATGTGCCCGGAGACCACCACATTCGCGTACTGGCTAGATCTCGAGGCATCTCAGAATATAACAGAGGCTGCAGCCAGTGTGATACCAATGATCTATCCGCCATCCGCAGGCCTGGTCTACAGCGATGAGATGTATCCAACGAAGATCACGCGCGTAGCATCCGTCTTCTTCAACGAGACATGGGCAGAGCTCCACTGGATGATGCCGTTCAGCTACAACTACCAGGGGCTTGTTATACCTTATAACGATTTCATGATCATCCCAGCTACAGGAGGTCTCGGAAGGGTGTTCGGGAGACCAACGCTCTTCGGGCCTGAAGATGCCCTTAAGCAGATCATCGATGTGATAATCGGAGGTTTTCCAACAGACAGACTGACCCTTGCATACGACGAGAGCGCGGATCTTGGGATGGCAGGAGTTGGTAAAGTGAAGAATGCGCCCCTCGGCGGCGGCTACGATGAGTTCTACATTGGCATCTCCGAGATGGAGAATGGATTTCAGGTAAACGCCAAGTTTCTCTCACCCCAGGGAGAATCTTTCAGAAGAATACAGACGATTGCATCAAAATACAATATGAATATCGCGGAGGATGGCACTGTTTTGAAACTCCGAGGGGTGGTATCCCCAAATAGCCTGAAGGATGTTATTGCGGAGCTCCTCGCGCCTTGAGGAACTTGCGTGCATTCGGTGAGGTTCTCACTGGAGGACCTCTTCGAATAAGGATTAAGCGTTTCTAACAGGCAGAAACGGTAGAGGTCCGAATTTCTGGCCTCAGTGCTTATAGATATGGGGGAGTAGGGGGCTCAAAGACTACGGCCTTCAGGCCGGAGAGGCGGTCGGCCAGAGGGGTTCCCACTGGAACCCAAAATTGATAAATCTTGGGGGAAATCCTCACTTTGGCGATGAAAGTCTGCGATAGATGCAAAGGACAGGGGTTCGTGATCGTAGGTGAAAGGACCTGCCCGAACTGCGATGGAACTGGAAGAACCGAGTCCATAAGCCTGACGGAGGCGAAAGATGCTGATATAGACAGCTTGCTCCGCCAGGGCTCAGCGAGATGCACCGTCTGCAACGGTACTGGCAGAATACCGCTAACAGAGAACTGCGAAGAATGCAACGGCCTCGGAAGAGAGTACCGATGTCTGGTGTGCGGAACCAAGCTGAACTCGAAGGCAGAGCTATGTGAGCGATGCTCACGTACACCACTGGTCTATGTTTTGGACAGGGCATGCGACACGAACGATCTCGTTGTCGGCGGTATTTACGAAGGCAAGGTATCCGGGCTGGCAAGCTTTGGAGCATTTATCGACCTGAATGATAACCTCAGGGGCCTGGCACACAATAAGTATCTGAAGTTCAGGCCAGAGGTCGGCGAGGGGCTCTTCGTCAGGATAAAAAATGTCGCTCCAAATGGCAACATCGAGCTCGAGCCAGTTGAGCTGAAGGAGTATCATCTCATCACGATTGAGAAGGATCTTCCGATCACGAAGATCGCGGATCTACAAAAGCATATCGGAAAGTTGATCGGCATCAAGGGAGAGGTGATACAGGTCAAGCAGACTGCAGGCCCCACGATATTCACCATTGCCGATGACAGCGGTACGGTCTCTTGTGCCGCATTCGAGAGGGCAGGCGTTCGCGCCTATCCCGAGATACAGGGGGATATGGTAGTCAAGGTGATCGGCGAGCCTGCTATGAGGAACGGCCAGATGCAGATAGAGATCCGCTCCATGAAGCAGCTCTTCGGCGGAGAGGCCACAAAGGTCAGAGAGGAGATCGAGAGCGCTATAGATCGAAGAGCGGAGCCGTTTGACCCCCCTCTTCTCGTCGAGAGCGAGATCCTCACAAAGCTCAAGCCAAAGATGCGAGCTGTGGCCAAGGAGATACGAAGGGCGATATTCAAGTCAAAGCCGATAGTTATAAGACATCATGCAGATGCAGACGGAATTTCAGCCGCTGTTGCGATAGAGACCGCGATACTCCCGCTCATGAAGGAGGTCGGCGGACCGGATGCCGAATATTACAACTACAGGCGCGCGCCATCAAAAGCGCCATTCTACGAGCTTGAGGATGTCACGAAGGATCTGAGCTACGCGCTGGAGGACCAGGCGAGATACGGGCAGAAGGCGCCGCTCATAGTTCTGATGGATAACGGATCCACCGAGGAGGATGTGCCTGCTATGAATCACGCCATGGTATACGGCCTCGAGATGGTCGTCGTCGATCACCACCATCCGAACGAGATCGTCGATCAATATCTGATAGCTCATGTGAATCCAGCCCATGTCGGTGGCGATTTCGGCATAACCACTGGAATGATGGGCGTTGAGATCGCCAGGATGATCAATCCAGATGTGGAGAACAAGATCAAACATCTCGCTGCAGTCTCGGCGGTTGGGGATAGAAGCGAGGCGCCTGAGGCGGAGAGGTACATCAAGCTCGTCGAGGACAGATTCAAGGTTGAGGATCTGAAGAAGATCGCTCTGGCGCTGGATTACGAGGCCTTCTGGCTGAGATTCAATGAGGGCAGAGGTCTGATAAACGATATTCTCTGCCTTGGAAGGCTGGACCGCCACCGCAGAATTGTGGATCTCTTATGCGATCAGGCGAACCGAGCCATCGAGGAGCAGCTCAAGGCGAGCATGGGCAATGTGAAGAGCACGAAGCTTCCGAACGGGGCGATAATGAATGTAATAGATGTGGAGAACTATGCCCATAAGTTCACATTCCCACCGCCCGGAAAGACCTCGGGAGAGATACACGACAGGCTGTGCAAGAAGTACGACGGAAAGCCTGTAGTCACGATAGGCTACGGTCCTGACTTCGCAGTCCTCAGGAGCCGCGGTGTGAAGATGAATATACCCCAGATCGTCAGGGATCTCATGGAGGAGATCCCGAATGGCGGCGTTAGCGGTGGGGGCCATCTTGTTGTCGGATCGATCAAATTCGTCAGCGGCATGAGAAAAGAGGTTTTGGCAAAACTTGCGGAGAAGATTGGGAAATGTGAGGTTGAATTTGTCGCATCGTCATCTCAATGATCCTGAACACCTCCGCTTTAGGCATATAGAGCTGCAGCGTGCCGCTTGCTGTGATCAATGTCCGTCATCTGAGCTGAAAATCTGGTAGTGTACTACAAGCGATTTGATCCACCATCTCCGATCAAGCGGTGACATGAAGAGGCGCGGTTGCATATGATTTGCTCCATGCATTTGTTGGCTGAAGTCCCTGGTTGTTGGTTTCGTGGACCTGTCAGGATAAGCGTTGAGACCAGAAGTTTAGACCTTTACCGCTTCTGCATGTCATAAACACTTGATCCTTATTTCGGGCACGTCCGGTCTCGTCCACATCAATTCGAGATAAGAAGGCTACCAAATTATCCAACTGAAAAGTTGACGCTATCAACGGGATTTTATGGCAGAAAGTTGTAGCGACAGGTTTGAACAGAATACTAAACTGATTCGTCAGCAAATGCTATTGATTTCTTATAGCTCTCTTCCAGAGCTTCTCGCTTCTATCTGATATCGCCTCTATTTGATCGTGTATATCAAGACGGTGTTTTATATCCGCAGCCCTTATGCGCAGCTCCACCGATTCTCGCATCAGCTCCCGCGCCTTTGTCCGCATCTCCTCTGATTCAACCCACAACGATTCGGCCTGTGCAGGATCAAGTTCACGCATATCGACAGATCTCATGCGCAGCGCGTTTGCCTCCTCTAAGGCAGCTGCAGATTCACTTCTCAATTGCTCGGAGCGGCTCAGCAGCTCCTCCATCTCCCTGCGCATCTCATCATAGCTTTTTACGACAAACCGACCATCGAATAACATTTAGTTCACCGCCTTAAGCCATCTTGAGGAACAAGCTGTGAAATCGCAGGTCGTCTGTCAGCTCTGGATGGAATGCAAGACCAATTATGTTCTTATGCCTAACAGCGACCACGTGCTTTCCCGCGCGTGCCAGCTCCTCTACGCCATCCCCGCATCTTATAACAACTGGCGCCCGGATGAATATCGCTCTGTACGGTTTGTCGAATCCCGCTACATCTATCTCTGCTTCGAAGGATTCGCGCTGCGGGCCGAATGCGTTTCTTTGTACAGATACATCGATGAGTCCGAGAGGCCTGATAGCCCCCGAATCGATCTCCTTCGAGATGAGAACAAGACCTGCGCATGTTGCGAGCACCGGCACACCATTCATGGCAGCATGCTTTATCTCATCCGCTATTCCCGTCCTCTCGAGCTGTCTGCCTATCGTGGTGCTCTCGCCGCCCGGAATCACAATGCCTGAGCATGTGGGGATGATTCCGGATCTCCTCACAGGGACAGCTCTTCCACCCGCAAGTTCTACTGCCTGGATGTGCTCAGAAACATCCCCCTGGAGGGCCAAGATGCCAATCCGCTTCACTTACCAGCCCCTTACCTGCAAGGCCTCTCCTTCTCCGATAGTGCTGACGTCTATACCCTTCATCGCCCTTCCAAGACCTCTGGAGACCCTGGCGAGAACCTCGGGTTCATCATAGTGATGAACAGCCTCGACGATTGCTGCAGCCATAGCCTGGGGATTCTCTGATTTGAATATTCCCGAGCCGACAAATACGCCATCCGCACCGAGCTGCATCATCAGGGCTGCATCTGCTGGTGTGGCTATGCCGCCGGCAGCGAAGTTGACAACTGGCAGCCGCTGAAGCCTGGCACACTCTGCAACCAATTCCGGATCAGCCTCGATCTCACGTGCGAACTTCACGATATCTTCATCGTTCATGCCTTTGAGCTTCCGGATGTCGCCCATGATCATCTTCATGTGCCTTACAGCCTGGCTCACATCTCCTGTACCGGCCTCGCCCTTGGTCCTTATCATCGCTGCACCCTCTTTGATGCGTCTCAGCGCCTCTCCGAGGTTCCTGGCACCGCACACGAATGGGACCTTGAATTTGGTTTTGTCGATATGAAACTCGTCCGCGGGGGTGAGAACCTCCGACTCATCGATCATATCGACCCCGATCGCCTCGAGGATCTGTGCCTCTACAAAGTGGCCGATCCTGACCTTCGCCATGACTGGTATGGTCACCGCATCTATTATCTCCTCGATGACCTTAGGATCCGCCATCCTGGCCACGCCGCCCATCTTTCTGATGTCTGCTGGCACTGCATGAAGGGCCATAACTGCTACAGCTCCGGCCTCCTCCGCGATCATGGCCTGCTCTGGGGTGGTCACATCCATGATGACCCCGCCCTTCTGCATCTTGGCGAAGCCGCGCTTCAACAGCTCCGTACCGAATCGAAGATTCTCAAGCTCCATGATACCTTCTTACCTCTCAAACGGTGAACTTGCTGCGTTTACGGTAAATAAACTTTGCCCTATCAGTGCTGTGTTGAATAATGTTATATCCCATCACCAAAATTATTGATTTGAGCTATTG
>CAZMZV010000036.1:0-8759 GCA_964570975.1 uncultured Methanotrichaceae archaeon
TTTCATGCTTCTCCGGTCACTCCTTCTTGACGTCTCGCTATAAACTTTGCGATCTAAAGGCTGTGTCAAATAATGTTCAGAAATCTAATAGCATAGGGCTAATTTATACGAATCAAAATTTCAGTAAGGATAGATATCTAGTGACCACATCGCCTCGAATTATTCAACACAGCAGATCCAAATGCTGCCAATCCAAGGATGAGAGCAAGTTCCGAATTACCATATCATAGTTCCAGCGCATCTATGCGGCAGATCTTCTATCATCGCGATGAGACGCTCTGGAACGGAGCCGTTGAGGACGAAGCACCTTCTTCCACATCCACTTAATATCCTCAATGAGCCCTGATCTATACAGCTTTTAATTCCTCTAAGTTCAGATGCTCTTATCTCGGGCACCACGCTTCCGGAGATCTGGACTCCATCCACATCGGTCGCCTTTATCATATCCGCATTAAGACGGCACGCGACCAGCGCAGCGACCGAATCGGATGTGTAATCCCAGCTGTGCTCCAGTCCCTCATCGTCTGTAAGTAGATATCTGTAAGGCCTGAGTATCCTTACGCCGGCAGATCTCGCTATTGTATCAACCAGCTCTGCATCCGTCCCATCCGCTAGAAGGTAAGCGTATTCCTCCATGGCGAGTATGGCCATCCAGTGCGAGGCCTCATCGCCCACAAGATCGCGCACGTATAGATCTCTCACGAGGTCTGCCATCGGACCGCCTCCTGGCACCACCAGAAAGCCATAGCCCTTGCGGGAGAGCATTTGCAAGCCCCTCACGATCTCCTTAGCGCGATCGATGAGGCTCCCGCCTATCTTCAAAACGTAAAAGCGCATGACCTTTAAACGAGCTTCGCCTTGACCTTCTCGTAGAATCCATCCTTGCTGGCCTTCACGAACCTGGCCGGCTTCTCTGCTTTTCGCATCCTTATCGGATCGCCGTGTGTCGCAGTGGCCACCGTCTGGCCGTCCACCACGACCAGCGCATCTTTTCCGGGAAGCTTCAGGTCCACCTCTATCACGCTGTCCCCTCTTATCACCCACGGCCGGGCGGAGAGCTTGAATGGCGCCACAGGAACGAGAACTATGGCATCGAGATGGGGATCGAGAATCGGCCCGCCTGCAGACATAGCATATGCTGTCGATCCCGTTGACGTCGCGAAGATCATGCCGTCCGCGCGGAGCCTCTCGAGGGGAGAGCCGTTAACCTTTATATCGAAGTCCAGCATCTTGGCAGGGCTCGAGGTTATTATCGCGACCTCGTTGGTCGCAGGTGGAAGCTTTCTATCGCCGAGCAGCGTCTCTATTCGAGTGCGCTCATCGACCTCGAAGCCGAGAAGCAGGTGCTCTATCGTTCTGATCGCGTCTTTTGGCTCCACATCCACCAGAAATCCCAGCGTTCCCATGTTTATGCCGACGATCGGCTTCGGGTCCTCCATCTTGTGGATGGTCCTGAGGATGGTGCCATCTCCGCCTATGGATACTATGAAGTCGACATCCATATCCTCGACAGGCGTTGCCTTCATGCCCAGACGCTCCGCTATCTCTGGCTCAACGAAGACCTCAGCTTTGTTCTTGAAGTGCTCTATGAGAGATTCAGCGAGCTTTATCGAATCCGGCTCCTTCCTGGATACAAAACCTATCTTAATCGGCACCACCCTCTATGAGCCCCAGGATCTCTTTGTGAATGAGACCATTTGAGGCGATCAGATCCGTCTTCTCCCACATCCGTTTGCTCAGATGGAGCTTCTCCCCGCGAGCATCAGTTACCACGCCACCGGCCTCCTCGACTATGAGCACGCCTGCTATGACATCAACGACCCTGAGCGAGCCGCGAAGATCGACAAACGCATCGAGTTTTCCATCTGCCACATAGCAGAGCTCGAGGGATGCAGCTCCCAGATTCCTCATCCTGCGCACCCTGTCCCCCAGGCGAATGATCCGCGACGTCTTCGGGCGCATCGTGTAGGCTGAGATGCTGAAGTCCTTGAGATCCGCGGTCCCGGATACTTTTAGTCGTCTTACCGAAGAGTCTTCGCGATATGCTCCTGCACCAGGCTCTGCATAGTATCTCGTTCCACGCACGAGATCGCATACATAGGCTAGGTATGAAGCGCCATCACTTATCAGTATGGATATCGCATAAAATGGAATGCCATTTATCGCATTGAATGTTCCGTCGAGAGGATCCAGGTGTATGAAATACGCGGGCGTATCGCCTATGACGCTCTCCCCCATCTCCTCGCTTAGGACCCTGAAACCGCAGCTGCAGTTCTTCAGAGGGGCCAGGGCTGCAGCTTCTGCAACCTGATCTATCGCTTTGGTGGGGGTGCCATCCGCCCCCATCCTGATACGCTCTCCAGCTGCTTGGGTTCCAGTAAGAGGCCTGACTGAAGATGCAACGTTTTCTGCCATAGCGTCGCAAAGTGATTTGAGCTTGCTGCAATCAACTGATAGACTCATGCATTACGTCTCCGGCCGGTTTTGCGTTGCGTTTACTCTACTACGACTCCGCAAGAGACTTATCCGGATCGACTCCAGAATATATCTCTCCATTCCAACTTTTAGTTATCGCTTCAGCATGTGGGCCCGCACCTACTAAAATACGGTTGAACCCAGATCATTGGTTGGTGGAACTCCCATGCCGAAGAGCTTTTCGTCTCATAAAGCCATATCAATTCATCGGGAGATATGATCGAAACCTCTAAGTCCCATCTTGTTTATTTTATTAGAATACCCCGCAGCTCGCTGTGGGTAGGAAGTCACCGGATTCGCGCGATGGTGTGTAACACCTACATCGCGGTTACCGGATGATGATTCAGGATCGTGGTGTGATTGAGAAAGCCAAGCTTTCATGAAAGGGGAGTGAGACAGGTTGGAGGAGGTCGAGAGGCAACTGAACCTGATTCTCATCGATATCGCAGAGCTGGAGGAGCATGTATGGGATTGCTTGGAGCGGCTTCGCGAAAACGAGCGCCTTTCGCCACAGCTTGAGGATCACGTGAGGTGTGTCATGAACGAGGTCTCTTATTGGTCTGCATTATGCAGCACGACATCCGAGTCTCCGCATATTCTCATGAGAAGGATGGAGGTGCAACTCTCAAGGATGAAACGGCTCTCAGAACTCCTTGATAGGATGGTCTCTGAGATATGAGAGGTGTACATCTGACATCCTCACCGGTCTGAAGATGTGGATTTCAGGCACCACCTCCCAGCGAGAGATAAAACCGGGGCCCTCTTTAAAGAGTTCAGGCGACCCTGAGCACCGCAAGATATGATATCAGCCCTATGCAGATAAGCAAGAGATCAACCGATGTGCTCTGTATGCCGTGCCTCCTAAGCGCAAATCTGGTGCTTATGATGGCATGTACGAGAAAGAAGAACACCAAAATGATATCGAGGGTTGAATGGATCTGTGCAGCCTGTCGGGGGTTCATGATTATGTGTTTGTGCCAGGCATAACCTGTGATGATAAATATCACCATTAATACCAACAGAATCCATGCGCATATCCTGTTTATTCTGACCAGAATGCTCATACAACCACGCCCTGGATTTTCATGTTCGACGGATCGATCTGAACAGATCGGTGCTGCAGTTTCCTCTTATCGTAGAGGATGCCACCAGTATCTCACGCCCCCGGCCGCCATCTCCATCCGGGCTGAAGCACAGAAGCCTCATCTTGGGATAATATATATCAGTTGCATTTATCAGTACGCCTCGGTGGCCACCGACGATGAACTCCGCATGATCTGTGCTCCAGCCGGGGGGAATGAGATGCGCGACGAAAGGAATGAGCTCCTCGATGCTCGTATTCACCTCATACTCTAGCTTGTGAAGCTCTAGGATCACGTCGTTCATATGTCCTATTGTGGCTGAATATCTTATACACTTGATCTGTTGAGAGCCGTGAGACTCTTCGATCGCGCCGTGGTACACAACATACGGATCTGGAACGCAGCTCATATCTATGTAGATACATGCCGGCCCGAGATTGATATACTCTGCATGTGCATTCCAACAAACAGCGCTCAGGGTTAGTACTAGCAAAGCCAGATATTCAGGTCGCATGTGACCCCCTCATGAAGCATTCCGAGCAGAACATCATTTGATCCTTTCCACCATATCCCATATGCGATTTGGGTGTGTGATCTGAAGACTACTCACTCGATCTTCTTCCAGAGCCTCAGGGCGTCCTTTCCGTGGCCGTAGTAGTTCTCCAGGAGCTCTCCCTCAACGTAGCCAGCTTTACGGTACAGGCTCAGAGCCTCTTTATTTGATGTTGCGGCCTCCAGCCTCAGCTGGCGAGCGCCAAGTGTCACAAGATATCGCTCTATCGCATTCAGCAGAGCTCTTCCAACGCCCTTTCTTCTGTGGGCCGGTTGCACGTCAAGCGTGTACACTACGCCTGTGCGGCCGCTGAGGTATCCTATCACGAATCCTACTATCGTATCATCCTCGCAAGCCACTAGAGTAACTGCATTTCTCAAAAGAAATGCGAGCAACCCTCGTGTGAAGAGGACCTCCTCCGGAAAGCAAAGCCTCTCGATCTCCACGATGCTGTCCAGATCTTCGATGCTGGCCCTGCGGATCCACATGAGTCATCCTTTACACGGGCTGAGGTTCGCTCTCACGATGTCAAGACTTTCTGTGCTCTGAAACCTGCTTAACCACATCCACATAGGCGCCGAAGATCTCTGGTATATCGATCGTGCCGACGACATCCACAACCCCGATTGCAGCTAGGACACGACTCTCAAGCTTTATAGGCGCGACTGATACCGGAATGCCCTTGAAAGCACCGCTAGAAGGTATGGTTCGTATGGCCTTTCCAGATTTGATGACTTCCTCCAAAACAGGGCCTGTGTAATCGTCATCCACCACCCTGCCCTTTTCCACTCTGACGCCCTTAAAGCCGGTGCTCCTCATCGTGACGGGGAGGTTGAGTATCTCATTTACGGCGATGGCCAAAGGCGCGAGATCCGCAGCCACAGAGTTCTCGGATATCTCTATCTTAGGCATAAAAATTTGTACGTGCTGCTGGAAGATAAGCCTTGCTTAACGGGAATATGAGACGTTCTGCTGGCATCCCATCGTGCATGAAGGTATAGGCATTCACACTCTCTCTGATACAGAGTTACGTCGGATTATGAGTTTCTGTGCGGCTGATCTTCTGAGTTGCTTTACCTTCTTCTAGGATGCATTTGTGGGATACCACCAGGTTTTAATAGCATATCAGATGGAGATATATTGGATTTTATGGAGGTACCTGCAAAAAGATGAGCTCAGAGATGTGCACGGTCTGCGGTCTTCCCAAGGAGCTCTGCATATGTGAAGAGGTAGCCAAGGAGCAGCAGCGAATCGTCGTCAAAATCCATAAGAGAAGATACGGTAAGGAGGTCACTGCAATTCAAGGCATAGATCCACACGAGATCGACCTCCAGGATCTATGCACCTATCTCAAGTCCAAGCTCGCGTGTGGCGGAACTGTGAAGGACGGCGTCATTGAGCTCCAAGGCAATCACATTAGCAGGATCAAAGACCTGCTGATCAAAAAAGGGTTCAGCGCAAGCCAAATCAGCCTCTGAGAGCGTGTGTTTGGGCAAACAAATCCCGATGCCTAGCTTTGCATGTAGTTGGATACTGCAAAGATCTGGCCCGATATTTTATTAGAATACCTCGCAGCTCGCGGTTGGGATGAGCTTTGAATATACTCCCCTCGGACTGATGTATAGGCGGGGAGATACCGGATAAGCGGATCGAGAGAGTCGGATCGCAGGAAGCCCCATAGCTTGCTGTGGGGAGGATGTCCCTTTAAGATGTTGAAATGGTTTTCGATGCTCTAAACGCACATGTCCGGCTAAAGAGCTCAATAATAGAAAGACAAGTCTTCCGGCGATTGGTTATCTGAGCGGCTTCACGCTCAGTTGTACAGCTCCTACCAGTAGATGTAGCCGATATGAATAAAGCGCACAGAGGATCAAATGATGCGGTTTGAGCTCTCTATCGATCTCTTTCAAGAAGTGGCTTCAGAAATGCTTTTAAGGCAGCTGTACATCTACTCCTGGGGAACCATGGGGTGAAATACAAATGAAAAAAGGTTTGCTTTTTGTGCTGATGATAGTGGTGGTTTTCCTGTCATTAGCAGTCGGAGTTGATGAGAACAGATCATGGCTTGCAGATGATATGCTTGATATATATCATGAGGGCACCCTGAACTTCCTGGGTGATCCGACAGGCGCAGGGCTATCTGTGTATGATAATTATGTCTTCTATGTCAGAGGCGACACGTATCTCAGATCCAAGTGGAAGACGCCCCCCAATCTCCCACCAGACAAGAGCTGGGCCTGGGGCTCGGGCAATGTCGGCGGTTGGGCATATACTCCCGAGGGGACCTTCATAAGGTTCGAGATGGTGTCGCCACCCTCATACGTTTACCTAGGAAGCACCGCGATACCCTATACAACATATACATCTGCGCCCATGTACTCAGAGACCAATCATCTCTATATACATGGCCAAGATAGCCTGACGAGATATGTGAAGGCACCTGCCGGCTCAAGCGTCTGGCTCCTAGCCTACACGAAGACCGCGGGCATGGCTGATCTCTATAAGATCTCTCCAGACTCGACAGTCACTGTGAAAAAGTTGGTTATGCCTGCAGGCTACAGCCACATGTCGCTTAACATAAGCGATGCTGGCAGATACCTGGTCAGCTTTGTGAAGGACTCTATGCCCAGTGAGACCGTCGTCATAGATGCTGTGCCTGTTTAGTTACACATAGGCCAGCATCAAATCTCTCTTTTTCTGTCCATCTTGTACATCAGTTCCTTCGCATCTGGATCCCGGCTAACCCATGCCTTGAGGGCAGCAGCGTCTCCCTTCTTGCTCTCCTTGGCATAGCCCAGAAACTTCATCACCGAGTTGATGCCCTCTGTGCCAGCGCTTATTATGAAAGCAGTGATCAATGCATCCAGAATATCGAAATACGACCCTGTATTGATCTCGCTGTAGATGCATAGCGGGGCCAGCACGCGTAAGCCGGTGCCAAATGATATCAAAAGACCTGTGATCAGCGAGACTATGCCGAGAATCAGCTTCTTATCCTTTTCTCCAATCAATCTGACAACTACCGGATCCAGAATCTCCAAGAACTGCTGTATTGCGAAACCTGCTGCAAATAAGGGCAAGATCGTGGCCACAAGCTGATCCATATAAATCTCCAGTACCAAATTGTTTATAACTTAATAAGTATTTTACGGTCGAATATGATGATTCGCCGGATCACAAGAGCATCTATTACCCTGCAGAAGGGTTTTCTTCATGTAGACCGCGTGGACCTCAGGCGTGCTTCGACGAAGTCGAGGGTGCTCTATGATTTAATGAGGTGGTTATGTAATACCGGAATCTGATCTCGCTTCAAAATGTAGTACTTACGGTATTCCGTGACGGCTCGCGACTGAAGTCGCAGGCATCCCAGCCACATGCCATGCGACCCAGGGCAAACCTTTGGGATATATGTATCTGGTACTTGTATCAGACGGGCTGTATCCCGCCTTTGAAAAGAGGGGGATTAGCCCTGCCTTCGCCCTAAATTATAGCAGATCTTCTGCCTAGAAAGGTTGGGGGTCCCCCACCATTTCGTTAAGGGTTAGATGGCCTCGAGCAGTGCATTTCCGTTATAGAGCATCATCTTGTCAAGAGTCTCTGTGCCCTCCACCGCACCGGGGAAGTTTGTTAGGATCACATGCTTGGCATTGATCTCGTTGGCTATCTGCTCGCCTACTTTAGTGCCGCTCTGGAGGTTGTCCACGACAATGGCAACTTTCTCCTCCCTGCCCATCGCGATAAGATCGTCCACATCCTTCAGAGACAATTTCTCCTCAGAGCCGTATGTCTTCACTATACCAAACCCCATCCAGGAGACGAAAGCTGACTGCCACTCCATGCAAAGAACTTTTATGTTCTCAGTCCCCTTCTCCTTAGCCTTCTCGCTCAGCACATCCGATACATTCTGGAAGCGCTTGATCAGCATGCTCGCCCGCTCGTCGTATTCAGCAGCATTCTCCGGGTCGACCTCTTTTAGAGCAGCCGCTATCATCATGGTTTTATTTATGGCCAGAGCCGGCGTGTTCCAGGGACCCGAGAGCTTTATAACTTTCTGATCGGAGCGTGTTACATTATTCAGCCATCCTTCCATGCCGTGCTGGAATATTATTCTCGCCTCATTAATCGCTGCGAGCTGCGACGGCTTCAAGTCCCAGTGATCCGGGCAGACTCCAGATGAGACTATGTAAGTGACTTCAACATCATCCCCGCCAACGCCTTTTATGAGATCCTCAAGCGTGGATGTCGTCGCAACTATCTTTATCGGCTCTGCAGCAACGCAATGTATGGCGATTAGCGCTAAAACCAATAATAGTATTGCTTTTTTCATACTAATCATAGTTTTAGGTTTAATTAATTCTATATTTAAATCTTATGGTAATACAAAATCCTTCCTAATAAATATATAATAAGATTGTGGAGAATTCCTATTAACAAGAGTTGTGGGTCGTGGGTGCTACTGAACCTAAGCTCCCCAACCATTTGGCAAGGGAGAGAAAATGAGGCATATAATATCGTTTTTTTATATAGCAAAGTGCCTATTGCCCGCTGCTAATCACCGTGCTTCGACGTTATATCTAAAAAATGGGTGAGCTTAGGACTGAAAAATTCTCGCCAACTATGGCGTCAGATTCATTTGTGCACGCCCTATT
>CAZMZV010000036.1:8859-10994 GCA_964570975.1 uncultured Methanotrichaceae archaeon
GGACTGAAAAATTCTCGCCAACTATGGCGTCAGATTCATTTGTGCACGCCCTATTTCTGGGACGTGTACGAATAAGGATTAAGTGCTTCTGACATGCAGAAGCGGTAGAGGTCCAAATTTCTGGCCTCAGCACTTATCCCGAGAGGTTCTATTTCTGTTCAGAAATCCTCTTATATTTGTTGAATTCTTAGATAAAGAGCTGCATCAAATAGTTTCTAAATAGCGCACCGAGAGGTGTTACCCAGAATCGCAGTGTCTTCGCCTGCGGTATTTTTAGGAGGATCCAGAATGCGTCAGAGATCTAAAAAGGGAAAACGATCGAAGGACGAGGTCTCGAAGCTGAGGACGCCGATAGTTTGCGTCATGGGGCATGTAGACCACGGGAAGACCACTCTGCTCGATAAGATAAGGGGCACGACAGTAGCGCAGTTTGAGGCGGGGGCCATAACGCAGCATATTGGCGCTACAGAAATACCACTCAGTGTGATACAGCAGTTCTGCGGTTCTGGATTCAAGGCTAACCTCTTGGTTCCTGGATTGCTTTTCATAGATACGCCGGGGCACCATGCCTTCACATCCCTGCGAAGCCGCGGCGGGGCCCTCGCAGATCTCGCAATACTCATCGTTGATATAAACGAGGGGTTCCAGCCGCAGACCATAGAGTCGATAAACATATTGAAGAGGTACAAGACACCATTTGTCGTTGCTGCAAACAAGATAGATCGAATTGCAGGATGGCGGCCTGTAGAGAACGCTCCGATGGCGAAGAGTCTTGCTGGCCAGACTGAGCGCGTGATCGAGACGCTAGAGACCAGAATCTACGAGCTCGTTGGCGAACTCTACAAGCACGGATTCGACTCTAACCGCTATGATAGGATAACGGACTTCACCAAGACCGTGGGAATAATCCCCGTCAGCGCCATAACTGGAGAAGGGATACCGGATCTGCTTCTGGTCCTCGTTGGCCTTGCTCAGAGGTTCTTGAAGCAGAATCTGGAGATAGAATCGAACCGACCGGGGATGGGCACGATACTTGAGGTAAAAGAGGAACGCGGTCTGGGAACGACGCTGGATGTCATCCTTTACGATGGCATGATCAGCATAGGGGATACTATCGTGGTTGGGACGTCGCGTGAGCCGATAATCACGAAAGTAAGAGCGCTTCTTAAGCCCAGACCTCTGAAGGAGATACGGAGCGAGGAGAGATTCACACCTGTGAAACAGGTGGTTGCAGCTGCCGGCATAAAGGTATCTGCCCCCAAGCTAGAGGGCGCTTTGGCCGGCTCGACGATTCGGGTTGTTGGCGAGGGAGAGGATCCGGAGGCCATAGCCAAGGAGATCAAGTCCGAGCTCGATGCTGTGCGGATCGATACAGATACCGTTGGCGTCATACTGAAAGCAGATACCATCGGCTCTCTGGAGGGTCTCGTTGGCGAGCTTCGCGCCAAGAACATACCAATTCATGTAGCAGACGTGGGGCCGATAACGCGGAGGGATGTGATAAGGGCGGCGGCTCTAAAGGATCCCCTGCTCTCAGTAATTCTGGGATTCAACGTGGAGATACTTCCTGATGCGCTCTCGGAGATACAGAAGCTCGATGTTCCGGTATTCCAGAGCGATGTCATCTACACCCTTCTGGAGAGCTACGAGACCTGGATGGAGGAGAAGAAGATGCAGATGGAGCAGGAGCGGCTTGAGGCGATAATCAAGCCCGGATGTGTTCGCATCCTGCCCGATTGCGTCTTCAGACAATCTAAGCCTGCGATAGTTGGCGTTCAGGTGGTCGGCGGGATCATAACGCACAACGTCCCTCTGATCCGCGAGGATGGCGCTGTGATAGGAACTATACGAGGTATCCAGCAGAGAAACGAGAACATACCGATGGCAACCGTCGGCCAGGAGGTCGCTATATCGATCGACGGACCCACTGTGGGAAGACAGATACACGAGGGAGATCTGCTGTATGTGAACATACCTGAGAAGCATGCCAGGATAATCGAGCAGGAGCTAAAGCAGAAGATGTCTCAGGATGAGATCGAGGTATTCGAGAAGTTTCTGGAGATCAAGCGCAAGAAGGACATATTCTGGGGAAGATGAAGATCTGCGGCAGGAAAACGCTCTGAGATCCTACAAAA
>CAZMZV010000036.1:11094-19299 GCA_964570975.1 uncultured Methanotrichaceae archaeon
ATCGACGGTCGATCTGGCAACAAGATAGCGCAACATACCAGCGGATCGAACTTCAATCCTTCGAAGTGATAGAGAATCGCAGGGCGCAGATTCCGGTCTTCAGGCCGGAGAGGAAGTCGCTAAATCAGGCGGTTAGCGGCTCTCCTGCGCTCCTGCTGCTCAGGTAATTCATGACACGGTTCATAGTATCGTAGACGTTGGCCACCACCTCCTCCTCCAGATCCTCCCTGCGAATTGGGAGCGATAGAAGAGCATGGATCTCCAGGAGATCTCCCGACAGATCGTCGGCCATTACTGCGGCGCTTTTCAGATCCTTGAGCTTCGCTAGAACGAGATCTCTCTCTGTTATCTCGTCTCCGACCATCTCCATCTTCCAAGCCGATGTTACGGATCTTATAAGCTCTCCTTTCAGGTCCTCTTTTATACTAAGAACGCTCAGCGTTTCGATGATCATTCCTAAGACATGACTTCGGAACTCGCTGCACACCATAACAGGCCTCGTTAAGAGGGTCTCATAGTAATCTGCAATGCCCATAAGCGTATTGGCTAAACGCTTTCTCGATCTCGACATTTATATTCACCACTTAGCGATTAGGCGCCTCCCACATTACCAGCTGCTCAGCCATCCGCTTGTCGTTCTGTGTTTTATAGTTGTCACAAATTAACTAAATAGAAGACAATAGTCTATAGAGATTATTTCGCACGGAAAGGCCCGTGGGCTTTTGCGACTTCCTCGCCGACCTGAAGACAGGAGTTTGCGGCCTCTTCCTCTAAGCCGCACATAAAGCGACAGTTTGCGGACTGGATTCGTTCGGAGGGTTTCCCAGGAATACCATGGAGCAATACCAACGAATCCTGCACATTTCCAGAGATTCTGATAGCTGTTATAACCTAAGCTCACCATTTTTTAGATATAACGTCGAAGCACAGTGATTAGCAGTGGGCAATAGGCACTTTGCTATATAAAAACGATATTATATGTATCATTTTTTTCTCTAATGGGGAGCTTGGGTTATAAGATCAAGTGACTGAGATAACCCGATAGGTGGGAATTCTCTTCCTCCCCTCACACTTGTTCCGAGATCTCCTTTGAGTCGTAGGATAGTTATTTATTTCATAGATGTTGAAATTTTATAGGGGTCGTGATGAAAAGACGTTTATTGCTAGCAGCTCTCGTTCTGGTAGCCACCTTGCTTTCAGGAGCGTCATCCCTGAAGCTCTACTCGGATGAGTCAATAACGATTGATAACCCTGTTTATGATGATATCTTCGCGTCTGGAAGTGTAGTGAATATAAATGCTCCTGTAGACAGCGCGATTGTTGCCGGTGGAGTGATCAATGTTAATGCTCCCGTCAGCGGTGATCTGATCCTCGCAGGCGGCCAGGTTGTGGTCCGATCGAATATCAGCGGTAAGCTCATCGCTATGGGAAGCACGATAAACATCTCCAGCAACATCTCCAGGAATGCGGTGATAATGGCCAAAGATGTAAGCATGCTGCCAGCTACAACGATCGGAAGGGATGCGCTTGTAGGGGCGAAGAGATTCTACAACTATGGCATCATAAATGGCAACCTCAAGGTAATGGCCGAACATTTCGAAAACAACGGCACCGCTGGTAGCCTTGAATTTCAGAGAATGGAGAGCAAGCAGAAGGACGCAGGCATCTTTCAGGCGTTCAGCATGATCGGCTTTCTACTGCTGGGACTCATAGGCATCAGACTCTTTCCAGGGCTGTTCCGAGCGTCAGAAGCAAAGATGCTTCTCGATCCCGTGATCAGCACGCTGGTTGGATTTCTGGCCATCATCATGGCTCTGGTCCTCGCGGTGATCCTGGCTCTAACGATAATCGGAATACCAATATCGATAGTGCTTTTGTTGCTGCTTGTGTTAGCCATAATGCTCTCCGGATTGGTTGTATCATTCACGCTGGGTCGGAAAATAACAAACACTATCAAACTCGGAAGAGGAGACGCTACATCATTTATCATAGGATACCTGATACTCAACCTGCTCTTTATACTACCGTATATCGGCTGGCTCTTCAAGATCTTATCCGCGTCTCTTGGCGTTGGGGTTCTCCTCTACGTTGTAAAAGAGATTCGCTCCTCATCGAAGACTGTCACGTCAGCCGAATGATCTGTGAATGATTATACCGAGGAGGACTTCCCCTCCGAGATTTTTTTGGTATACCACTGATAGTGCGCCACATTATAATTCAACTTTCGTTCCTTGCTGCGAAATGTTATGAGAAGAAAAACATCGCTCTTCCTGTCTGTTACGAGTTCACTCTTCCTGCACAAACTGTATGCCCACGCGGCGCATCTTGTTCAAGCGAGCGATGTTGAGGAGCAGTGGTGTCAAACCCTCTACCTGATGCGAGACGCTCAGCGGGCCTGCATCAAGCGGTCTCAGATTGTTTATCTTCCGGCACATCTCCGCCACAACGCTCTTCGAGGCATTATCATCGCCACAGATCGGCACATCAAACCTGAGTATCTTTCCGTGTTCTTTAAGTGATTGTGCTGGTATCGTGTGAAAGGCGGACACGATCCTCACGCTCTCAGGAAGGGATCTCTTGACGAGAAACGCGGCGCATCCCTCATCCGGCGGCCGGTACTCGAAGTACTTTGTACGCACCATCGGGACTAGGGGTGTGACGACTATCTGGTCTGAGTAGAAATCCCGGAGGTCTGCTGTCACAGTGGCGACGTTTTCTGGGGGCACACAGAGCACTACGACATCGGACTCATTTATTGCGGTCTTGTTATCAGCACCAGATATCATGGGATCTATTCCTAATGATCTCAGATACTGTCTTATCTCGGCTGCGGACTCCTGAGCCTTCTCTTCCTTTCGAGAGCCGATGATAACCTCATAGTGTGAAGACCAGCGAACGGCAAAGCCATTGCCGATATCTCCTGTACCACCGACAAGCGCAATCTTCATGGGGGTAGCCTGTATATGCATGATATTTATTCTTTTCTGAGAAAAAAAGTTGATATTAATAGTGATAGTAAGCCAAACGCCATGGTGATCGTAGTAATAAAATACAATAATAGTATAAATAATTACCCTGCTGCGAGCTCTCTCAGAAACCACGATGCAACTGCATAAATCGCCATGCCAAGGGCGATTGATTGCCAGACACCGATGCGTTCTGAGGTCAGAAGGACGGTGAGAACATAGCACACCCAAGCAGGCGTGAAGAGCAGCAGGCCCTTCGCATACTCACACAGATCGGCGCTGCTTCCCTCCATGGATATGAGTACGAATGTGAGCGCTGTTAGCACTGGAAATGTGGCGATAAATGCGGATAAAGTCCCCCGCCCCGAGCTGCCAAGATGAACAACGATAGCAGTTATCGTTCCACCAAGCAAGAAATAGATCAGCAGACGCATAAGACCTCTTTAAGAAGAAGGGATGGCACGAGATGCGAAAGGGAGTAGCAATGAAGGGGGTAATTAAACGCGACCTCGTGCCACATGTACATCTGCCTGCAATGCTCCTGTTGCATTACAGTTATCATTATCATATACCTTCTTCCTTATTAACTTTTAGGTTCTCAATTTAGAGCAAAAGATGTTTCTGGATGGTTTCAAGATTTATGAGCCGTAACGGGACCAATTGGTTGGATAGACCCGTTCCCATATTCTCAAACATCTCATCGGACAAGCAAATCAGCCAGATCGTTCAAACGTGCATCTGTCTTTATACCAATCCCGCTGAAATGCGTTCGTGATGCTTTATATCCTCGTTCTATCAGATCTGATATAACCGTTTCTATTTTCACCGGCGTGATTCTCAACCTCCTGCATATCTTATGATGATCATAGTAAAAAGGAACATCTATCTCCTCCAAGCATGATAATACTAATCTGAAAGCCCTGCTCGCTGGATCCAGTCTCTTCAGGACACCATTCAACGTCTCCCTCTCGTGAAGAGGGCCGAGCCACAGGGGCCCAGCTACGCGCGTTTCTCCTCCACAGAACTCGCATTTGCCTCTTGCAGTGCATGCCATTCCTCTGCTTGTGCTCCATCCGCCGCACTCGAAGCAATGCTCGACATAGCCCATCGACTCCAGAGCGGCATCGGCTTCTTGGGCGCCTTTTTTTATGCGCAGATGGAGCCGGACATAATGCTCTGTGGCATAAGAAAGAAGCGGAATGCCCCCTCGATCAAACCTCGCCAGCTCTCTTATCACAGCGCCGAGCAAGACTCTAACCCCCATCTCTCGATGATACTCTGTATTCAGTGGGACTGCGAGATACTTTCGTATGCCACTTTTCAGATGGGCTCCGCATAATGGCGCTGTGTCTGTCGCTGTTACGAACAAATATGACATCGCAGCATTCGCCGCGGATGCCAGAAATGGCGCTGGCGATCCAAATGGGTCGAGATCCACAACCTCGAAACGCCTTCTGCTCATAATAACATTGGCATTCTCGCATGCCACCTCACAATCCGTGACGCCGCTGAGCACAAGATTCTCTTTGATTCTTTTGCATGCTATAGGGCTGAAATCATTTACAACTACCCTCTTTACCTCGGCCTCCTTTCTGACCCTTATGCCACGGACACCGCTTGCCGAAAATGCATCCAGATATTCATTTATGTTAAGCTCAGAGGCCATCGCAACGCAGACGTCGCGGTTCGTCTTCATTCTTGGATTGTAGAAGACCCCATCTGTATTCAACAGAGCCGAGCCCTCTACAACCAGACCCATCGCGATCCCCCTTAAAAGATATCGCCATGGATGCTTGTCAGCCTCTTTTTCAAATCCGCAACTGTATCCATCAACTCGCCCGGGACCTCACCCACCTTCTTGGGCTTGTCGGGAAGAGAGAGTGGCGGCCTGCCGACAATTCTCATTATCGCGTCCACCCACCACTTCGGGAGCTCTTCTGGCATCTCCCCACCTCTGAGTATCTGAAAGGCCATGGTCCAGCCGATTGGAACTACCTCGAGATTGTAGCCGCCACCGCCTAGAGCGAGAATTCTCCCTGAAGCACAGCGATCTGCCAGCTCTCTTATCATTCTGACCAGATATCCATATCCATCGAGGGTTAGATTCAGGCTTGCGAGTGGATCTGCATAGTGTGTGTCCACGCCCAGCTGCGCAACCACAGCATCCGGCCGGAACCACTCGAACAGCGCCGGAACTACTGAGTTGAATGCATAGCGATAGCAGGCATCATCCGCGTACATCGGCATGGGAATATTCACGGAATAACCGTATCCCTCGCCATACCCCAGCTCATCCACAAAGCCTGTCCCGGGGAAGAGATACTTCCCAGACTCATGGATGGAGATGGTAAGAACCGACGGATCATCGTAGAAGATATGCTGAACTCCATCACCATGATGTGCATCGATATCTATGTAGAGCACCTTATTGAATTTTTTTCTCAGTGTGCGAATTCCGAGAGCGCAGTCGTTGAAGACGCAGAAGCCGGCAGCTCTTGCTGGAAATGCGTGATGAAGGCCGCCACCTAGATTGAACGCCGTGCAATCCTCAGACGCTACGCGCTTTGCTGCCTCTATGCTGGCACCAGCGAGCAAGGCGCTGGCATCATACATTCCCGGGAAGATGGGTGTATCAGGCTCTGCAAGACCGAGCGCTGGATCGGGACGCCCCTCCTTTACAGCCTGGATGTACCCAAGATCATGTACCATCAGGAGATCGCTGTCGCTTGCATAATATGGCTCTACCACCTCAGTGTCATAGTTGAGAAAGAAGCCGTACTCCTCTATCATCCTGTACGCCAGCATAAGACGCGCCGGCTGCAGCGGATGCTCTGGGCCGAAGTTGTAGCCCAAAAATGTATCTGTATAGTATAGATAGATCATTTATAGCCCTTTTCCACCAAACCTTCACTCCAGTAGTTATCACACTTAGGGCAATAGTATATAGTCTCAACGATTATCTTCTTCCAGCTATGGCTGTCGAGAGCCCTCCGAAGTTCCTTTGGCCAGCACTCATTCCCGCATTTCGGGCAGAATGGGACGAACTGGTCAAGCACGCTCTGTTCCTCTTCCAATTCTCGCGACCTCCTTTGAGCTCAGCTTAAGAACCATCTCACTCAGATTCTTATTGTCATTCGACGAGGAGATAAGATATAAGCTATGCGCATAACTTGGGATCATCTACTCCAATCATAGAACTCAGAAGCATCTGGACCTCTAGGATTCATGTGGTGTGCATGAGACAGCGGTTCCTAAGGCACTATTCGATGAATCAAGCCCACGTCCTGAATTTTTTGAAAATTGTATGGCTTTTAACTAAAAATCAAAGCGCACATACCCTTGACGACTCTGGTCTATAGCTATCGACCGCAAATCATCGATATCTTAGCGGCCGGAAGGCCGCCGTGTTCTATACTTCATCCTTCGGATAACCTCACGAGGATGGGTGAGGAGATCATATCTCTTTCATGTACTCCTCCACCTCGCCAGTCCTGACCTTACCCGACATCGCGACCGGCATAACAAATATCCTGCCGTCGCCGAACTTGCCGGTCCTAGCCGAGTCGCATATCGTCTTCATCACTGTCTTCACATCCTCATCTCTGACGAAGATCTCTATCTTGAGCTTCGGGAGCATATCCACCTCGATGCTTCCTCCGCGATACTGAAGCTTTATGCCCTTCTGCTCACCCCTGCCCACAACTCTCGTCACAGTCATTGCCACGAAGCCGTTATCCTCCAGGGCCTTCTTCACATGCCCCAGCCGCTCCTCTCTGATTATAGCCTCTATCTTCATCATATCAGATGCCTCAAGCATAGGCCTTCTCGCCATGTACTGCTATATCGAGACCGACATACTCCTCGTCTTCTGTCACCCTGAGGCCCAATGTCGCATCCACAACCTTCGCCAGTATATACGTAAGTACGAATGCGTAGAGTATCGATGCAACAGCTGCTACAACCTGAGCTGTGAACTGCCCCATGTTGCCGTATAGCAGGCCGGCATAGCTGTTCACCTCAGGATTCGCGAATATTCCTGTTGCTATAGCGCCCCACAATCCTCCTATTCCATGAACCGCCCAGGCGTCCAGGCTCTCGTCCAGCCTGATGCTGACGCGGAAGAGTAGAGCGGAGTAGCAGAGCATTCCAGCAACTGCGCCTATCACCAGAGCCGAGAGCGTATCGACATAGCCAGCAGCCGGCGTTATGGCAACCAGCCCTGCGATCGCCCCGCTGATCATGCCCAAAGCGCTCGGCTTTCCCTTAAGCCAGCTTCCAAAGAGCCATGCAAGGGCTCCAGCGGCCGCAGACGTGTTTGTGACAACGAATGCGCTGGCTGCAAGCCCTCCGGCTGTAAGTGCTGAGCCTGCGTTGAAACCGAACCAGCCGAACCAGAGCAGGGCAGCGCCTATCATGGCCATGGGGATGTTATGCGGCTCAATAACATACGTGTCAAAGCCGACCCGCTTTCCTATCACCAAGGCTATCGCAAGCGCGGAGAAGCCTGAGCTGATGTGAACAACCGTGCCTCCCGCGAAGTCCAGGGCCCCGAGGCCAGCGAGCCATCCACCAGCCCATACCCAGTGGGCGAGAGGATCATAGACCAACGTCGTCCAGAGTATGCTGAGCACGATGAACGAGCTGAGCTTCACGCGTTCAGCCACAGCAGATGTCAGTATGGCAAGCGTTACAGCGGCGAAGACGAGCTGGAACATCATGTAGGCCAGATGCGGAACCGTCTCGGCCATCGGCGCGCCGTCCATTCCCACGTCGCGCAGACCTATGAAATCTAGACCGCCTATCAGACCCATGATATCAGAGCCGAATGCAAGGCTGTAGCCTATGAGGACCCACTGCACACTCGCTATCGATATCGCCAGGAATGTCAGGCCTATCATGGAGACTACCGCCTTCGAGCGCACCAGCCCGCCGTAGAAAAGACCAACGCCCGGAGTCATGAGCATCACCAGAGCGGTTGATATCAAGATCCAGGCTGTGTCCCCAGCATCTATTGCCAACAGAATCACCAATCTTCCGATCAAGAGATGGTTTATAAAAATTTGTTTGATAATTTTTCATAAAATTTATGAAACTTAATGCAGAATCTATCGAGAATTTCTATAAACTTCCTTTTTAAGATGCTTAGCGTCTTGCAACACACTTGTATTAATAATATTTTATATAAAACCTAAGCTCCCCCGTTTTTAGGCATATAACGCCGAAGCATAGCGATTAGCAG
>CAZMZV010000037.1:0-14024 GCA_964570975.1 uncultured Methanotrichaceae archaeon
GAGGCAGAGCCGAAGCGGAGCTCTGTCTCAACACCCCATGGGGATCTATAATCGTAGATGAGGCGCTTGAATCCCGTGCCCCTCAGAGAGGGAAGCCAGTGATAGATGATATCGGGTACATTGAAGAGATGAACCACATCAGGCCTCTCTTTTAGTATGATATGCCTGGCCTTTCTGGCTATTGATAGCCAGTTGATGGTATCGAATCTCGGAACCGCTGTCTCATATCCCAGCTCCTTCAAGGTCGCCTCGAAGAGCTTGAGCCTCGTCGTCTTCTCAGGCTGATTCGCTAGAAGAAGTATCTTCATCTCATCTCCCCGCTGCCCTTTCCAGGACCTTCTCGTACTTTTCAGCGATAGCTCGCCAGTCATACTTCCTGGCGATCGCTCTGTACCTCTCAGAGTCTACAGCGCTCTCCAGGATATTCTCAACCTGAGTGATGAGGCTCTTCTCATCATCATAGTAGTAGAGGCTGTCGCCGAGGAGACGTTCGAGCGATACCATCCTCGTGGTCAGAACAGGCCTGCCGCACGCGAGGTAGTTGAAGACCTTTCCACCGGCAGCATACTCGTTCTTCTTCATCATCCTGAGAGGGTTGAGTCCTATGTCCATAGCGGATATGTACCTGTAGAGCTCGGAATACGGCACAGTGCCTGTGAACACGACCCTCTCGCCAACATTTAGGGCATCAGCCAGTGCCTTCAGGCGCTCTCCGTAATCCGTGAAGAGGCTCGGGCCCACGACGAGCAGCGTTACGTTCAGAGCGGGAAGGGCTCTCACCACGGTCTCGAGATCCACCCAGTACTCCAGAGAGCCGACATAGCCTATGACAGGACCGCTCAATCCAAGCGCCCTCTTGGCCTCATCGATATCCATGGGCTTCAGTAGCTCCGTATCAACGCCGTTCGGTATGACCTCCACCTCACGAACTCCTACGCCCAGGAGATACTCTTTCAGCTCCTCTGTTACTGTTATCACAGCCTTAGAATGTCTGAGGTTGTATCTTGTTACAGCTCTGACTCCTATCTTGACCGCCTCGCCTATGATCGATCCTGGATAGTATATCGAAGCGGACTCCTCGAGGTGGTCCAGGTAATCGAAGACCACCGGCACACCTGTCAGATTCGCCATGAATGATGGGAGTATATTCGCTGAGAGTATGACATCCATCTCTCCAGCTATATCTCGCAAAGTCTTGAGATGCGATGGAGCATTCAGAATGTAATAAAGAGAGGGGTCCATGGCGCTTCGCGAGCCGGATTTGACCAACTTGCATCTCGTCCCCCTCGGCTTGTTGTTCTTGAACCTGCCGAGCTCGAAGTGCAATACGTACACATCATGCCTCTCCGCTATTATATCGAATATGAAGTTCAGACGATTCGGAAATGGGTGCCTGATCCAATCTGTCGTGGGTATAACCAGTATCTTCATAAGCGATCGAAGTGAGAATCGCCAAAATATATAAACTAACTACCCCAAATCAGCTCTGAGATGAGGGATGTGAGAATCTGAAGGCTGTCATACTTGCTGCAGGCGAGGGGCACAGGTGCAGGCCTCTGACGCAGACCCGGCCGAAGGTCATGCTTCCATTGGCAAATATGCCGTTCATGGAGCATGTTATCAGGGCTCTCGTGGATAACGGCATCAAAGACATAATAGCAGTCGTCGGCTATCAGAAGGAGCGCGTGATGGACTACTTCGAGGATGGCATAAAGTTCGGAGCAAGAATAACATACGTCTTTCAGGAAGAGCGCCTCGGGACCGCACATGCTCTCGCTAAGGCGCAGGCTCACATAAACGATGAATTTCTCGTCTTGAATGGCGACAATCTCCTCGACAGCGTTGCGATAAAAGATCTTCTCGCTACTGAAGGCGATTATGTAGTATTGAGCGCGCTAAGAGAGCAGGCTGGAGATTACGGGGTTCTCGTCGTCGATGGGGACAAGATAAAAAGAATATACGAGAAGCCCGGCCGGCCATGCGCAGGCATCGTAAACACAGGCGCTTACAGGTTCAGGCCTGAGATATTCGAGGAGCTTCGCTCGACTCCGATATCTGAGAGTGGCTACTACGAGCTCACCCAGACTTTGAGTCTGATGATAGAGAAAGGGGTTGAGATAAAGACCGTGATCACAAAGGGTATCTGGACGGATGCTGTATTCGCCTGGGATATGCTGGCCGCGAACAGCATAGCCACTGCGCTCATAAGTACGGAGATAGATGGCGAGGTGGAGGATGGAACTGTTATCAGAGGCCCTGTTGCTCTCGGAAAGGGGAGCGTCCTGAGAGCTGGATCTTACATCATCGGGCCTGTTCTCATAGGAGAGGGTTGCGATATCGGCCCAAACGTCACGATCCTTCCATCGACGACCATCGGAGACTCCGTGAGGATAGGCCCATTCACGGAGATAAGAAACAGCATAGTGATGAGGGGATCGAGAATCGGATCCCTCTCTGTTATATCAGACTCTGTGGTTGGTGAGGACTGCTGCCTAGGCGATATGTGCGTAATCGAATCGGGCCAGTCCTTCGCCGAGGTTGAGGAGGAGATCTACAGAGCTAACTTCGGAGCAGTCCTGGGCGATTCTGTGACAGCTGGAAGCAGAGTACTGGTTCTGCCATGCAGCACAGTGGGCGCAGACGCTAAAATCGGATCCGGAATAACGATCCGCGGCGCTATCGAGAGGGGTAGCAGGGTGGTATAGATGTGCGGAATCGTGGCCTACATCGGCGAGAAGAAGGCGGGTCCGATACTCTTCGACACGCTCAAGAGGCTTGAGTACAGGGGCTATGATTCAGCCGGAATAGCGGTCGATTCTAATGGCAGGATGGAGATATTAAAATCAGCGGGAAGGATAGAAGATCTCGAGAAGATCTACAGATCCCTCGGAGAGCCAGGTGGCTCGATGGGCATAGGGCATACAAGATGGGCAACGCATGGCAGGCCGAGCGATGAGAACGCGCATCCACACAGCTCCGGGAATATCGTGGTTGTGCATAATGGCATAGTAGAGAACTACCTCGAGCTCAGAGAGCGCCTGCAAGCTATGGGCTATACCTTCAAGTCTGAGACCGATAGCGAGGTCCTGGCGCACCTGATCAATCATTATCATAATGGAGAGCTATGCCGAGGAGATCTCGCAAAAGCCGTTGCGAATGCGCTGAGAGAGGTGACCGGCTCTTATGCCGTTGTTGTCATGGCATCAGGCGTGCCGTACCTCGTCTGTGCCAGAAAGGACAGCCCGCTGGTCATAGGATTGGGTGAGGATTGCACCTACGCGGCCTCTGATATCCCGGCCCTCCTCCCCTATACAAGGGATGTGGTAAGGCTGAAGGATGGCGAGATCGCTGTCTTGCGAAGGGATGGCATCGATATCATGGATATATCAGGGGAGAGGCATCCCATCATCTCAGAAAGAGTCACATGGGATGCGGATGCTGCGGAACGTGGCGGCTACCCGCACTTCATGCTCAAGGAGATCCACGAGCAGCCGAGGGCCATCCAGGAGACGCTCGCCGGCAGGATCTCGGAGATAGAGGGGGATGTCAGGCTCGATCTCGGCTTGAACCAGTGGGAGATACAGACGCTCCAGAGGATCTACATACTGGCGTGCGGCACATCTTATCACGCGGGCCTCTTGGCGCGCTACCTCTTCCCCCGAACCGTGGGACTGCCTGTAGATGTCGAGGTAGCATCTGAGTTCCAGCACATGCAGCTCCGCCCGGGCACGCTTCTTGTGGCGATATCCCAGTCCGGTGAGACCGCAGATACTCTCATGGCGCTCAAGAAGGCCAAGACATGCGGAGTCAAGACCCTGGCGATAACGAATGTTGTCGGCAGCTCCATCACAGAGCTCGTCGACGGGACGATATACACGAGATGCGGGCCCGAGATAGGTGTTGCGGCCACGAAGACCTTTGTAGGACAGCTCGTAGCCCTCTTCCTGCTCGGAATCCGTCTTGGAAGGGCGAGGAATTTTCTGCTCCCAGAGCAGGGCAGGAGGCTGCTTGGGGAGCTCTCTCGTCTGCCAGGGCTGATACAGAGCGTACTTGCGAAGAGAGATCAGATAAAGGAGATAGCCGAGAGGTTCGCAGGCGCGAATATCTACTTCTTCATAGGAAGGGACTTCCTGTATCCGATAGCCCTCGAGGGCGCCCTGAAAATGAAGGAGATCGCCTACATACCTGCGGAGGGCTATCCAGCTGGCGAATTGAAACATGGTCCTCTTGCACTTATAACAGCTGGGACCCCTGTTGTTGCGCTGGCCACATGTGGTGAGAAGATCTACTCGAACATGAAGGAGGTGAAGGCTCGCGGTGGCGAGGTGATCGCTCTCTCAGAGGAGGGCGACAGGGAGGCGAGAGAGATCACCGATATAGTAATAGAGATGCCGAAAACACAGCCGATCTTCTCAACGGTTCTATGCACCGTGGGGGTCCAGCTTCTCGCCTACTACACGGCTCAGAAACTCGGCCGCGAGATAGACAAGCCCAGAAACCTCGCCAAGAGCGTGACAGTGGAGTGAGATCCGACCCTGAATGAGGACCTGTGGGTAAGCGAGAAAAGATGCCTAATGAGCGTATCTCGGTCGCTTTCCGCAGGCACGATATAGTTAAACTTTTCTGATCCATAATCAAGTAATCTTTATATACCACGAACGCAGAGCGGAGCGCATGCACATCATGGAGGGGTTTCTCCCACACCCGTGGTGGGAGCTCTGGTTTGCGGCATCGCTTCCTGTTGTGGCCTATGGCGTTCATAGAATGAGTTGGATGGCGCGTGATCAGCGCCAGACCCTGCCGCTGCTTGCGGTAGCCGGCGCCTTCATATTCGTTCTCTCATCTCTGAAGCTTCCCTCCGTCACGGGAAGCTGCTCTCATCCCACAGGCACCGGTATTGGCGCCATACTCTTCGGCCCCTGGATAACAGCTGTCCTATCGAGTGTGGTTCTCCTTTACCAGGCGCTGTTTTTAGCGCATGGCGGTCTGAGCACCCTGGGAGCCAACATATTCTCCATGGGCATAGCAGGCCCGCTGGTGGGCTATCTCGTATACAGAACGATGCAGAGGATCAACCTGTACGTCGCGGTATTCCTGGCGGCAGCTCTTGCAGATCTCGCCACTTACGTTGTTACCTCTCTGCAGCTCGCTCTCGCGTTCCCGGCAGCTGATGGCGGAGTGATCCTGTCATTCAAAGCGTTCGCTGCTGTTTTCGCGATCACCCAGCTACCGCTTGCTCTTATAGAGGGCGTCATCTCCGCTCTGATGTTCAAATACATACTCCAGGCGAGGAGCGATGTTCTTCTCAGACTCAATGTGATATCGAATCTCGATCTGAAAAGATCGGAGGAGGGGTCGACATGAAGGGAGAGCTTATAGCTCTAGCCACAGTTTTGATCTTCTTCGCCGCGTTTCTCTGGCTGAGCCAGAGCGGCGTTCACGAATGGGCGGGTGCAGACTCCCAGGCCGAGACTGTTATCGAGGAGCTCACGGGCGGGAGCTATCAGCCCTGGCTCCAGCCATTATGGGAGCCGCCAAGCGGGGAGATCGAGAGCCTGTTCTTCAGCCTCCAGGCTGCAATCGGCGGTCTCGTCATAGGTTATTTTCTGGGTTACTACAGAAGGAACACCGGAAATGAAGATTAACCGAATAAGATACCGAATGAGATCGGGTCGAACGCATGCATAGACTGCTGGATGATTATGCGCATGACAATAGATTGAGAGGCGTAAGCCCAAAGCTCAAGCTCCTGGTAGGCACATGCTCCATACTGATATGCATCGCATCCCCCACTTTTGCGGTGCCTCTTTTAGTGGCAACATCTCTCAGCTTTGCTCTGATCGGGATGGCGGGAATACCTTTGGGCTTCTACGCTCGCCTTCTTGCAGTACCTCTTTCGTTCGCCCTTCTCAGTTCATCGGTGGTGGCGCTTCTGAGCCCGGGAGAGACGATTGCAAGCTTTGGCTTTCTGACTCTTACAGATGATGGTCTTAGGTTGGGTGTTCTTCTCGTCTCGAGGACCATCGGAGGCATGGCATCGCTCTTCTTCATCGCCATGACCACGCCGATGATAGAGATATTCTCAATTCTCAGATCGCTTCGTATCCCAGAGGCTCTGGTGGAGCTGTCGATGCTGATATACAGATACATCTTTGTTCTTTTAGAGGAGGCCATGGCGATCTACAGCGCCCAGGAGATGCGGATGGGATACTCTAGCACAAGAAGATCCATAGGCTCGTTTGCGATGCTCGCAAGCGTCCTCTTTCTCAGAGCCTGGGAGAGGGGAGAGAGGCTCATGGTGGCGATGGACTCGAGGTGTTACAATGGAAGAATGGCTCTGGTGGAAGAGCATGTTATAAAGCCGATACATCTGACTGCTGCTCTGAGTTATCTGATGTTCATGACGATGCTTCTGGCCTTTGAGATCGGGGGTGGCCCATCTTGAGCGAGATCCTCGGTCTGAGGAATGTATGCTACAGATATGGCGATGGGCATGCAGCGCTCAATGATATCACTCTCTCATTTGAAGCCGGCAGCAAAGTGGCTCTTGTAGGGCCCAACGGCGCGGGAAAGTCGACGCTGCTTCTCATGCTCAACGGCACGCTCCGGCCATCTTCCGGCGAGGTGCTCTTCAGGGGCAAGCCCATGAGATACGATCCCCAATCGCTGAGGGAGGTACGAAAGAGCGTGGCTATGGTGTTCCAGAACTCGGACGACCAGCTCTTCGCACCGACGGTCAGGCAGGATGTCGCGTTCGGACCTTTAAACCTGGGCTATCCCAGAGAGAAGGTGGATAGGTATGTAGGATACGCCCTGAGATATGTTGGCTTGGAGGAGCACATGAATCGTCCGCCACATCATCTCAGCGGCGGCGAGAAGAAGAGGGTAGCGATCGCAGGCGTCCTCGCGATGGAGCCCGAGGTCCTCGTACTGGATGAGCCGACCAGCAATCTGGATCCGGCGAGCTCTGAGGAGATCATGGAGATGCTCGATGAGCTGAACCTTTACGGAAAGACCGTTGTGATCTCCACGCACGATGTCGAGCTCGCTTACCGCTGGGCTGATGAGGTTGTGCTCATGAACGGCGGAGAGGTGGTGCGGTTTGGAGAGCCTGAGAAGGTATTCTCAGATCCTCTCACGCTCAGAAGGGCACGCCTGAAGTTCCCTGTGGTCCTTGAGATCTACAGGGAGATGGTGGGGAGAGGATTGACCCAGCCGGTGGATGATATGCCAAAGAGCATCGTAGATCTGTTGTACCTTATAGAATCTGCAGCTGGCGGATCTAAAAGAAGGCCTGGCAGAATATACCTCTGCGATATATCAAACACAGATCCCTCAAGAATAAGAGACCTGCTCTCCTCTGGTGCTGTTAGCTACATCGGCGCAATGGGCACGAAGGCCAAGATGATGGCAAATGATGAGCTGCTTGAGCTTGATTTTTCCTATGGTGTCATCGACAAGTGTGTGCTCAAGGCCATAGCTGGCAAGAGCTCTCTGATCATAACATCTGGCGGCATGATAGAGCACGCCGAGCGCAGAATCCGATCCTACGCGGATGAGTTCGGCATCGAGATAGAGGTGATTCTGCTCCCTCCCACAATGGCGCGAATTGTCAAGAAAACAGATAATATTAATTTATATTAATATTATGTTATTCTCTGTTCGGCTCCTTTTTTGATGATGGAACCGAAATTTGTAATTGCGGTTAATAGTCTTCAAAATATTATCATCAATGGAAAGTTATTAATACTCTTATTACAACCATGTATACATGAAACAGATGAAATGCACTAAGTGTGGATACCAGTGGGTGGCTAGGGTGAGCAAACCTAAGGCGTGCCCGAGATGCAAGACACGCCTCGACATAAAGAGAAGCAGGAGGCGTGTCTGAGGGGAGATCTCCGCCTCCTCCGGATCTCTCCACTCAGCTTATCACGTGGCGTATCTTGGATTCTGTTTTCGGCGCCGCGTTCAGATAGCTGTAAGATGGAAAATCGATGCTGATGTTCATCAGCATTGAGAGCTCGGAGAATAGCGTGTTATTTATGAGATCGCTCATATAGGGCGGATTGTACATCATATCCAGAGGGAAGGTCTCTCTGTCTGTGAATGTTATGTTCTGCGATGCGTTCTGCTGCTTCACCTGCTCCCCCGTCTCGCCGGTGAAGAGCTTCTCAAGCTCCTCCAGGTCAGACTTCGTGCTATCTTTCTCCGTAACCTTGGTTATCGAGAGCATCGGTGCTGTCAAGAGAAGGATCAGAAGAGCAGCCACGCCGAGAGATAGGATCCACCTGCGCATAAACAACCCCCAACAAGGAAAGCCCCGGGCGTGATTCGAACACGCGACCTAGTGATTACAAGTCACTCGCTCTGACCAGCTGAGCTACCGAGGCGAACATCGGGGCATGAGTTCTTGCTTTTATGACTTAAAGGCTTTGCTCTGCTTAAGACCCTTACATCATCGAGGAGCTGGCATGTCTTGCATATCGAGCTCCCCGTGGGCTCGCCGCACCTCTCGCACCATCTCATCTCTACATAGTTATCGGGCGCGATCTCGCGAATCCTGTCAAAACCTCTCAGGATCGAGTACTTCGTTCCTGGATGTCTCGCCTCAAGATCGTTTAAGATCTTCTTGACCTCAAGCCTCATCGCCCTGGGCACGTTGGGACAGGAGCCAGCGCCTCGGGGGTATATGCTGTGAAGCATCGCATAGACCGCGACCTCGCGCTCCGGGATCTTACGGAGCGGCTTTATCCTGGGCACCATACCCTCCTTGGGCCTCTTCGGGATGAGCCTGAATAGCCGGTCCACATCTCCTCTGAGGTAGTTGAGAAGTATGGTCTGTGCCTCGTCATCGAGGTTGTGACCTGTGGCTAAAGCTATGGCGCCCATTTCGCGCGCTGTTCTGTTCAGCAGATATTTTCTCATGACCCCGCAGTAGGTGCATGGCGCCTGCTCGGGATCTTCTCTTGCAATATCATCGGTTGTTATGCCAAAAGCTTCCTTGAAGCTGAGCAGTTCGTAGGATACTTCCAGGCGCTCTGCGAGCGATACAGCCGTATGCAGCGTTTTTTCCCTGTAGCCCTTTATTCCCTCGTCAACCAGCAAGGCTACGAACTCTACATCTCTGCGATGCGCAAATATCTTCTTAAGTGTGTAAAGGAGCACGGAGCTGTCCTTGCCGCCGCTTAGGGCAACCGCGACCCTGCCTCCCCTGTTGAAGATCCTGTAGCTTCTGAGAACCTCTCTTATCTTTCTCTGAAAATCCTCCTCGAAATGCTCTGAGCAGAGGTTGAGGCCCGAGTAGCGCTGGTCTATAACAGATGGTCTACCGCACTTGCTGCATGGGATCATGGAAGACCGTCGATGGGGATTCTGGAGCTCAAGAGCTCTCTCCAGAGGTATCCTGAGCTGGCTTCTCCGGCGGTGAGATCAGCTCAGCGTGCACCCTGTCCTCGGAGGTGTGCCTCTCGACGAACCTCACTTCCTTGAGGCCGATGATCTTCAGGGCCATATCTGCCAGAGCACGCCTGATCATGAGCCAGTCTTTGAAGTAGGAAAGCTCCCAGGGAACAGTTATCTCCGCAACATCATCGATGATCTTGGATTCAAGATCCACATCTGCAAAGGCCTTAATCAGCGCTTTGAGCTTCTCTTCCTTGTCCTCTATGCGCTCCAGGATCTTGTAATCGAACTTAACAGTCTTGCCAGCGAAGGGATGGTTGAAGTCTATGGTCGCCTTTCTGCCGACTATACGCGTGACAACCCCGATTCTACCATCCACAGATACCCGCATTCCAGGAAGGGGCTTCTCTTCCTTGAACTTGTTGACAAGTATCGAACTGATCTTCTCCGGATCGCGAACTCCGTAGGCCTTCTCCGGCGGCAGCTCGACAGAGCCCGAATAGCCCGGCTCCTTTCCGACGAGCTCCTCTTCAAGCCCAGGCACTATCTGGCCCGCTCCCACTATAACAATCTTGGGACCGTAGGAGAGGTTCTCATCGTATATCTGATTCTCCTTCGCAACATCGGCATTCGTCGATAACACCACTTTGCCGTCTATACTTCCCGTATATTCCAGCTTTATGATATCTCCTTTATTCAGAGTCATCTCATAATCCATCCTGATGATCGAGATAGATAACGCACAAGAACCAGAGGTCCATTTACTTATATCTATCTGGCGAGAGCCGGTATCCACAGAATAATCGAGATCTGATAGATATATCTCTAACCAAAACCGGATTTCTTCCTCGACTTTATGCAAGGGCTTTCCGTTTCATCAATCCTGTCAGCCGGTATCTCCACAGGCTCTATCCCATGTCGAGGGTGCGGCGAGAGCGATAAAGCTATAACCGACATGAAGCTATTAGGCATCGATGACTCAGCTATTAAAGACCGCAGCCCTTACGGTCGATTTCATCGATGAGGCTCGGAGGATGGAGGCGCATGGTGCTCTCTCTCTCATGGTACAGCCGCTATTGAAGAAGATAAACGAGAGGCTCGCTGAGGAGAAGCCTGCGCTTGTTGAGAGCGGAGTGATAATTCCATCGACCTGGCTGCCGCCGATACCAAGCGGTCCCTTCAGAAGGTTGATCGTGAATGAGGCGAAGATAGCGATTGGTCGCGATGTCCCACAGACTGTGAGCATAGAGGTGACGCGCGAGTGCGGCTGCAGTTGCGAGCACTGTGTCTTGCAGGAGGGTGAGGGCGAGCTCTCCACAGAGACCATAGAGAAAGTCATAGACCAGGCGCTGGATATGGGTGCCTGCATAATAACCTTCACGGAGGGCGATCCTCTTCTCAGGCCCGATATCCTGCGGCTTGTGCGACATGTGGATAAAGAGAGGGCTGTTGTCAACCTCTTCACGCCCGGACTGGAGATGACGCCGGAGATGGCTATGGCTCTGAAGGACGCAGGGCTTTACAACCTCATCATAGGAGTGTACAGCACGGATCCCAGGGTGCATGATGATATCCGGGGCGTTGTTGGAGCCCATGAGAAGGCCATAGACGCAATCCGTATGGGATTGAGCGCTGGTCTTCTGGTGACGATGGCAACGCATGTTAACTCCGAGCGCATCGATACGCTTCCCGAGCTCTACGAGCTTGCAAGAGAGCTGGGAGTCCATGAACTATCGATATGGGAGGTTATTCCGAAGAGGCCTGAGGAACGGCTGACCCGCATCGACAGGGAGAAGATCGTCCGGTTTTACAAAAAGATGAACTCATCTCAGGACGGGCCGAGGGTTTTCGCGAGCACGTACTTCGAGGGTGAGATGATGGGCTGCATGGCCGGCAGGCGCTGGCTTCATGTCGGCGTAGATGGCGGGGTCAGAGGCTGTCCGTATCTGACAAAGGTATACAGAAATGTCATGGATTCCCCACTCTCTGAGATCTGGAGGGCCATGAGGCGCTCGGGCGACTTCAGCGGATCCGAATATGAGTGCCCTGCGCAGAGGATACCTGAGGGTGTAGAGTGATCGTGGTTATAGAGATCGGGAAGTAGGGGGTAGCGAAGAAACCGGTCTTCAGGCCGGAGAGGAAGTCGCCTGGGAGATTTAAGCGATCCCTGCAGGCCGTTGGCCTCACTATAGTTGCCATGAAAAACGCTCATGGCCGAAGCACCCATGGAACGAAAATGGAGGCATTTTCGTACCAAACACCCAGGAGAGGTCAAGCCATGAAGGGTGATTTTTGGATCTGTCCGAATAAGGATTAAGTGTTCTTACATGCAGAAGCTGTAAAGATCCAAATTTCTGGCCTAAGCGCTTATTCGGCAGGTCCTGATTTTATACAAATTGTTCAACTCAAAGCGTAGTAGTATTCGCCGAGCTCTCTCTGCGACCTATCCAGCTTCGATCCAGGCTTGTTCACCCGCGGTCGTTTGGTATCCTCATCCCGCCGGAAGGTTATTCCGATAGATGAAAGGAAGCGATTCATGCCCTCGCGCATATCGCATGGCGGATTTGCGATGCCCCTTACCCCCGGCTCGCCCTCGAACACTATGAGCCTCTCCGAGAGCATGTCTATCAGATAGATATCATGATCCACGACAACAACAGACCGCTCTGTGGACTCCGCAAACCGCCTCATGACCTTCGCGGCCATCATCCTCTGCTCTACATCCAGATGCGCTGAAGGTTCATCAAGAAGGTAAAGATCCGCATCCATGCTCAGGCATGCTATTATTGCCACCCTCTGGAGCTCACCACCGCTCAGCTCCGTCAGCCTCTGGTCCAGAAGCCTCTCGAGGGCCATGGGCTTGATGAATTCGGATTGATAATAACTGCTGTCGAAATCATGTGTAATACCTCTAAGCAAGCCCTCCACGGTAACATCGGAGTCCGCCTTCAGGTACTGCGGCTTGTAGGAGATCTTGAGTTTGATGTCTATATCTCCTTTTGTCGGCTTTTCGATCCCGCCGATGATCTTAACATATGTTGTCTTTCCGATGCCGTTAGGCCCGAGAATGCCCACAACCTCGCCCCTCCTTAGAAGACCGGGCCTGACAAGGAGCTCGAATGAATTGTACGCCTTCGAGAACTCGCCGTACTCAACGAGGATCGGCACATCCTTCACATCCCGCGGGGCATGAACCTCAAACTCTATGCTCTCGGAGCGTATCCGTACGTTCTCCTCCGGGAGAAAACCCCTGAGGTACTGGTTTATGCCAACTCTTATTCCCTTAGGCCTCGTGATGACGCCATATGCCCCTGGCGTTCCATATGCCAAATGCACGCTCTCTGCGAGCAGATCAAGAAGCGCGAGGTCGTGCTCTACGACCATAACAGCTCTACTAGCTGCCAGGTTCTGAAGAGTTCTCGCTGCCAGTATCCGCTGGTTGATATCGAGATAGGGGCTGATCTCATCGAAGAAATAGAAATCCGCATCTCTAGCGGCTGTAGCCGCGATGGCCACTCGCTGGAGCTCGCCGCCGCTGAGGCTATCGATCTCCCGATCGAGAAGCGCCCTCAAACCGAGATGTTCCACCAGTGAATCGAGCTCCCCTCGCTCATCCGTCTTATTCAGAAGCTCCCTGACAGATCCACGATAGCTCTTCGGTATCCTGTCGACGTACTGGGGCTTGTAGGCAGTCCTGACACCGCGATCCGCGACCCTCTTAAGATAGTCACCAATAGCCGAGCCAGAGAACCTCTCAAGGACATCATCCCATGTTGTTCCATCTCCACCAAGATTCGGTCTGAGATGGCCGGATAGAATTGCTACAGCGGTCGATTTTCCGGTCCCATTAGGTCCTAGGAGGCCTGTGACCTTTCCATCAACCGGTATTGGCAGGCCGTATAATGCGAAGCCGTTCTTGCCGTAGCGGTGGACGGGTGAGCCGATCTCCTCGGGGAGGTTTGTTATCGTTATCGCGCCGAAGGGGCATTTCCTAACGCATATCCCACAACCAACGCAGAGGTTCTCGGTTATAACCGGCTTATCATCAACAAAGACTATCGTCTCATCTCCTGTGCGCACCGGCGGGCAGAAATACTCGCACTCCCTTGCGCACTTCCTCGGCTGGCATCGATCTCTGTTGACCACCGCTATTCTCATTCAGCCACCTCAATTCAGAAGTATCGTCCAGGTAACGGCCCAAAGATCTATCACTATAAACTCAACATAGAACCAGTCCTTGCCCTTGAAGGAGAGGACGTCTATTCCCACGAGCGGATATATGAATCTCTGCAAGATCGTGGATATCAGTATGAGATTCAGAAGTATGAAATGCCACTCTACCTTTACGCCCCCAAGCATCATATCAGTTCCGGAACCCAGAAGGTGATAGCATAAAATGCCTGCGATTATCCCCAAGAGCGATGGGATGAGCGTCTTCTTTATACCCTCTATCTGCGCCTTCCGGCGTTCCTCGGGCGTCTTCTTTTTAAAAGCCTTCTTTTGGGGTTCTGGAGTTTTTTTTGGGGCTTCCTTTTGAGCTGCCTCTTTCTCCTTCGTCTTTTTCTTTTGCTTGGCCATCGCAGACTGAGAGCTTACTTATATGATAATAGCGTTTTGGT
>CAZMZV010000037.1:14124-17354 GCA_964570975.1 uncultured Methanotrichaceae archaeon
TTGCCCTCAGAACTCCTGAGACGGCAAGTATCTTCTTCAGGGTCTCATCCGTCAGTGGGGTGTCGACATTCAGCACCATCAGCTGAGGCTCTCCTGCTGCAATCCGTCCAACGTGCATGCTCCCGATGTTTATGTTTGCCTCGCCCAGCACCACACAGACGGGCCCTATGATATTGGGCCTATCCTCGTGAAGCACGAGAACGAGATGTCCCTCTGTCGGCACATGAACCCTGTATTCGTTTATCTGAACGATCCTCCTGTCGTCAGGCCTGTAGACCGTGCCGTGAACCGCAAAGGTCTCCGTCGATGTCTTGAGACGCATCGTTATCAGATTGCTGTAGCCGTTTGCGGTCTCAGTCTTTGACTCCATCAGCTTTATGCCCTTCTCCTTTAGAAGCGTGATTGCGTTTACGAGATTCGCCTGCGCGCCTATTGCTGAGAGAATACCCTTGACTGCTGCTAGTGTTATGAGGCGGACGTCCTTCTCTGCTACAGTGCCTCCGTATACGATATCGATCTGCTCAAACCTGCTCGATCCAAGTTGGCCCAGAAGCTTTCCCATCCTCTCAGCTAGATCCATGTAAGGCTCCATCATCGCCATGGTCTCAGGGGGTATCGATATCAGATTTATCGCTGTGGTCGGAAGCTGACCTCTGCTTATGGCTATGATCTGATCCGCGACAGCGAGCGCGACATTGATCTGAGCCTCGGCTGTTGAAGCTCCAAGATGGGGTGTTGTTATTATCTTTTCCTGCTCAAGTAGCGGATTTTCCACAGGAGGCTCTTTTGTGTATACATCTACTGCAGCTCCTGCTATTCTGTTCTCAGCGACCGCTTTGGCGAGAGCATACTCATTGATAATCCCGCCTCTGGCGCAGTTGATTATCCTCACTGTAGGCTTCATCAGCTTGATCTGCGGCTCGTCGATCATGTTTCTCGTCTCTGGAGTCAGGGGCGTGTGCACAGTTATGAAATCGCTCTCCCTGTATATCTCCTCCAGACTTGCGAGCTTTATCCCCAGCTCGGCCGCCTTGGACTCCGTTATGAATGGATCGTAAGCGAGGATGCGCATCCCAAAGGCCTTCATCCTCTTCGCAACCTCTGTCCCTATCCTACCCAGGCCGATTATGCCGAGAGTTTTATTGTAGACCTCCACACCGGTGTACTTCTTCCTGTTCCACTCCCCTCTGCGAACAGAGGCATGTGCCTGCGGTATATTCCGTGCGAGTGCGAGCATCATTGCAATTGTGTGCTCTGCAGCCGATATCGTGTTTCCACCCGGCGCGTTGACGACTATGATGCCTTTTTTCGTGGCCGCATCCACATCCACATTATCCACGCCAACGCCAGCTCTCGCGATCACCTTGAGCCGGTCAGCCGCATTTATCACATCTGCCGTTACCTTGGTCCCGCTCCGTATAACCAAAGCATCGTAACCCTTGATCCTCTCGATCAGCTCCTCCTGAGAGAGGTTTGTTATCACATCGACCTCTGCGGCCGTCTCAAGCCGTCTTATGCCCTCCTCGGCCAAGGGGTCGCTAACTAGAACTCTCATTGGTGTTCACCTCCACTGCACCGAAAGATCATCTAGAATTTCATCTTTGCCCTCGACTCTGCCGGAGCTCATGTTCTTTAAAATCCGCGGATCCAAAGAAGCATATTCATGTTAATTTGTTCCTCGGGTGTGACCATACAGGCCACACATCGAACTCCTCCAGGGCCTCCGATATCATGATATCGGTCATGGCAGCAACTGGAAAGACCATCTTCGCGTTTTCTATAGGTCCGTAGAGCAGGAAGTCGCCTCCGGCCAGCAATTGGAGAGCAGCTGTGGAGGCATCGCATGCGAGTCTGATGCTCTTTTCCTGTGATCTCAACCATTCCCAGGAGCTCGCAGCATTGTGCATACCAGAGCCGACCGGAAGCCCCAGCTTCGCCTTTGCGACAACGGTGAACCTGAGAGCGGCGCCTGCCCCGCTGCCGAGTGGAGCTACTCCGGCATCGATTAAAATATTATTTATTCCGATGCCCTTGGCGACCGAGAGAAGACCTCCTTCTTGTGTGAGCAGGTTCATTCTGGAATCTACATCTTTTGCCAGGGGATGGAAGGCGAGTATTATCGTGGAGTCGACATCAGACTCTGTTATCGCTCTCATCTCTTCTTCACTTGAGGCAACGCCTATGCTGTTGTAGACGGTCCGATCGGCATATCCGATCTCGGTTACGTACATCGCCATTCCGACTCTCGTCTTAGAATCGAAAGAATCGATTATTACGGGTCCATCCCAGCGCGGATCGATGAAATCCAGGTATCTTTCAAATGAGCTTAGAGTGCTGGCGAATATATGCAGCATCGCGGGATTACCCGTCTCCTCCGAGATCTCAGCTTGGTTATATATGAGCTCTTCCGCCCTCTTCTCATCGAATATACCCCTATCCTCATCCGCGACTATCCTGTGGCCGTGGTAGAATATCGTCCCCGCCAGGACCGCCGGAAGCTCTCCCGGCTGTCCACCGATACGAATACCGCCGATATTGACGATCGACTGATCCTTAGCGAATCTGAACAGAGTTGATCACCCTCCAACCACCCATGCATCGGCATCGAGATGTAGATCCGAGCTCAGATAAACATCGATCTTCTCGCCTGAGATCAACCTCTTGCGATGCCTTCTTCTGACAACCTCAAATGGCGGCTCTGGGAAAGGCTCCGCAATTTCATTATAATAAACAACAAGCCGCTCGATCTCGGCCGCATCCTCCAAGCCTCTCATATCCACGACATCGACCTGCCGCCGGAATCTATCTATCGCATCACTCTGAAGGTTCTGTATGAAGGGTATCGCACCTGCAGCTCCTATTATCCGTCCTTTATCGTCGATGCCGTTTCTGTGCAGGCACAATATCGCATCTCCCGGTAGATGGCCTCGCGACTCGGCGCCGCAGACGATCAGATAGCGTATATTCGGATTGGATATAATATTAGCAACGATCTTCTCCACACCCAGGTTCTCGGTCTTGCAAGTTCCTACGATCGCGGCTCCTCTGATCTCCATCAAACTCGCCAGCGTGACCACCGCAACTCCTTTGTGCGGATCTTCAACCACATAATCTCCGCGGATGGGGGGCCAGTCGATAAGCTCTTGCATATACCTCACTCTGCTGTCGCACACTCCTGTTATAACATCTTTGGGATGGGTTTATACCAGACATCTCGCATCCCGACACCT
>CAZMZV010000038.1:0-15592 GCA_964570975.1 uncultured Methanotrichaceae archaeon
TCTCTCCTTTGCCTAATGGTTGGGGAGCTTAGGATAAAAGATAGGGGGATTCCTATAAACCTCTCCCTTTTAAGATTCTCGCTTTTTATATCAAAAAGGTGGATTTTTAGGAACCCTCATGGGTTTTAAGGAATCCTCTATTAAGTTGATTTTTATGCTTTTTAAACACCCCTCCTCGCGACTGGAAATTCTGGCGATGTTGGTATTCCTCCTATAACACTCAGTGGATAACTTCCCGCCTTGGGCAGTTCAGCCGGATCACTGACTCTCTCGCGGAAGCCGACATCGGATATCCAAGAGGTGCTTGTGGTGTTTATGGTATAATAGAGCGTCTTCTCCATGGTTCTGAGATCGAGACGGTATATGTTGTTCCTCCAGTCAGCATAGTAGATATATCCAGATTTGTATACCATACCAGTTATCGGACCTTTGTCCCGGAATATCTCCACAGGAGTAACTGATCCGTTGTTCACCCTATATATGCTGGCAGGCATGCTATTTCCAGAGCTCAAATAGAGATTGCCCTTATTATCGAAGGCGAAATTGCCAGCCCATGATCCACCCACCTCGGATAGACGGACTGTGTATATGACAACTGGAGAACCGTCCTCGAGCTTGTAAATCTTGCCGTTGGCTTTTGCGCCAGTGGCCTCGCTGAAGTACAAGTCGAGATGCCCTGTGGAATCGCTGGCAAATGCTATATCTCTAACGTATGTGCTGTGGGTGTATACTGAATACTCCTCGGACCAGCCAGACCAGCGTTCATCACTACGGTAAATGCTGTTTTGATTTGCGTCAACGTAATAGAGCTTTTCGGGCACGCCAGGATGGAAGACGAAGCTGTAAAGCCTTCCTGAGGGGCGGGAATATATTATGCTGGCACTAGTCGAGCGATTTGCGTAATATACAGAACCAGGTATCTTGGATGCATCAGCATAGTAAATAGGATCGAAGAACCTAGGACGAAGCTCTTCGATACGGCTGAGCTCACCAGCTTGTGAAATACCACCACTCCAGCTTTTCTCATATGTCTGGGCCGCCGCAAAAGCAAGAGTCCATCCTACCAGCAACAGCATCAAAATCAAAAGTTTACCTGATGCTCTCATATCTACGAACTCCAACTCAGCTTTCCTTCAACTTCTTCATTGCATATGGTTTCGCATTTTATACGGTGAGAACTAACTATGGGGAGCTACTGAAGTACAGCAAAAATGCTCTGGTCACCTTAAAGTCATCGGTGTTGCCACTGGGGTTTCCACTATCAGTTCTGGAGTGTATTCCAAGAACGTTGTTTTTATTGCGTAGCAGATTCTCAGGAACACGGAGTACAACCAATGACCAGCCATCGCTTTGTGGATGCGGAAGGATGCTGCCCACAAAGTTTCTCGATGCGCTCGCGGACCGATAGTTTCCGCTGTTTATCTGATTTCTTTCTTGGCCATCCGCATTGATGGTCACAAAGTTGTATTTGTCGTTTACCTCATTCACTTCGAATAGCAGCAATGCCGGCAACGAACTTATAACATTGTCTAAGCCAAAGCTATTAGAGTACCAGTTATTCTGTCCCGCTTCATTACCGACCGCTATCACCTCATCGTTGGACAAAATTGTTCTGAAGGCCAGGTGTTCCACCCCACTTGCCGAAGATGCAAAAAGGATTAACAATACTCCTACAAAAAAACAAGTACTCCATCTATTCACCATACACTCTCACTTTTTTTTTATAATGTTGTAGTCGTTCATCGTACTTAAATATAACTGAAAATAATGAATATAGCTGGCCGAATAAGCATAAATTAGCTCTAATAAAACCACAAGGCTTGTCTATCTGATACTAAGATTTTATAGAGATGGTGGAGTAGGGGCGCAAAGACTCCGGTCTTCATGCCGGAGAGGAAGTCACCCGGAGATGAGTATGATGAAGAGGAAGGGAGGCGAACACCCCCCCTAAACGACCCTCACCACATTGCTGGCGCCCATGTGTTTCCTGTAAACATTGTTCTCGAATAACCTGAAGTCATAGTTGCCCTTCGCATATGGAGCTCTGAACGTCAGCGTGCCGCATGATGGCCCGCCTGTCGGCTGCATATTGATCCAGAACTTATCCGGCCTTGTCACACCATACATCCCTATCACGCTATCAGGCATGGCTCCCCAGAAGTGGACGTAGATGACCTGTCCCGGCGATACGCTCTCAGGCTCCGCGATTATCCTGACTCCGGCGTTCGGCTTCACCACCACCTGCTGGCTTACTGCTAGCAGCCTGTAGCCGTCGTCGGCGAACATTCTTATGTTGTATGTGCCAGGGATGCTGGGCATGTATAAAACCAGCGAACCGTTCGTGCTGCCATCGAGATATTTTCTTGCAATTGGCGAGCGATCTCCAGCGTCGACTGAAAATATTCCCACCCAGTCGCCTTCATATCCTGGCGCTCCTGAGTATGTTACATTCACGGACTCGCATGCCTTTACCTCAGTCGGGAATACATCGATCACTGGCACTTCCACCTTGATCGGAAGGTGTACAAGCTCATCGGTTGCGTACATCCTTATCTCGTACGAACCCACCATCCTCGGAGCCTCAAGGGCGAGTTCTCTCGTAGTGTTGTTTGCATGGCTGTATGATATCGCTTTTGTCTCATCGAGGCTGCCATGCGGCTCGTCTGACGGCATTATTCCTATCCAGGCAGAGACGTTCTCGGGAACCGAGAGCCTCAGATCTATCTTCTCGCCTGGCATGAAAACGACCCTATCCAGGCTCAGGTACGCTCCATCTATCTTCGATACAAACCTGGCCTTGGTGGGATCCTTCGGCGAGATGGGATATCGATCTGTGGACATGCCACCCTCTATCTTATGAGCTGTATCGCAGATCCCATCGCGATTCCTGTCCCTGCAGCCCTCAGCGGGCTCATCAAAATCGCTGTAGTGGTTTCCAATGGTGCCGTTGTCCCAGAGGTTGTTGCCGTCATCGATTGCGCTCTGGTTGTTCTCTACAAAAGTGTTGTTGTAGATGGTGTTTGTCGTGTATGTGCTCAGATCTTTATCCCTAACATCATAGCTCTCGATATCCTTGTTGGGTTTGTATTTTATCGACACGCCGCCGTACTTTCCCGCGTTCTCCATAGGGCTGATCGACTCGGTGTCGTTGTGGTTCATGATCCTAATGCCTATGCTGTTGTTCATCGCGATGTTTCCTGTAATGTTGTTTCCCCTCGAGGTCTCGAGAGCGATTCCGGCCTGATTGAATTTCAGGATGTTATTCGCGATCTGATTCTTGTTGCTCGACCTCTCGAGAGACAATGCCTCAAAGGCGCTGTCGGAGATTATATTTCCTGAGATTATGTTGGACTCAGAGGACATCAATTGTATTCCTCTGATGTTGTTCACCAGCTTGCAGTTTCTGATGGTGTTGACGCTTGAATTGTCGAGCAGAATACCGGCCGCGCTGTTCGCCTCTGCTGTGATCCCCTCTATGATGCATCCCTCTGCAAAGTAGAGGAGGATCCCGTATCTGTTGCCTGTGGTATAGCAGTCCTTGACGCTGTTGTTACTTCCGGTGACGAGCATACCTGCATCCGTAGGTGACATACCACTGCCTGTGACCATGATGCCGGATATCGCAATGTTTCTACCACGCAGGGTCACAGGCGTTCCGCTTCCTGCCGCATTCACCACAGGATAGCCAGCCGTCTTATTGCCCGTGATGATCAAGCTCTTATCCACGACGATCCTCTCGATGTATGTGCCAGCCTGAATAGCTATGACATCTCCATCTGATGCTGAATCGATAGCGCGCTGAATGCTCTCTCCAGGCATGACTATTATGGTATTTGCATCTACTGTAGCTGATACATTTAGTAAAAGAACTAAAAGAAGACATAGTGCGAATCGCTTTTGCATGGCCTAAAGAAGGAGATTCGGTTATAAAGCTTATTTTATTAGAATACCCCGCAGCTCGCTGCGGTTGGGAGATTATTTGCAGCTATGTTCAAACACCTTTTGGTTGCCATCCAGGACCTGTCCGGATAAGCGCTGAGGCCAGAAATTTTGACATTCTCCTCTTCTGCATGTCAGAAAACACTTAATCCCTATTCGGACAGGTCCGCATCAGAAAGGGCAAAACTTTTAGAGATACAGAGCGATCTCGAGCTTCATGAATCACGTTCGTATAATCCCATGCCTAGACGTCAAGGTAGTGGATGGTGTGCCTTCGGTGGTCAAAGGTGTGCGGTTTGTGGACCTCAAGAAGCAGGGGGATCCTGTGGAATTCGCGAAGCGATACGACGAGCAAGGAGCCGATGAGCTTGTATTTCTTGACATAACCGCATCGCATGAGGGCAGAAAGACGATGGTCGATGTTGTTAAGAGAACTGCCGCTGCAGTTGAGATACCCTTCGCAGTTGGCGGCGGGATAGGAAGCATCGAAGATATAAAGGAGATCCTGGAGGCAGGTGCCGATAAGGCCTCGATGAACACCGCCGCGGTTCTTCAACCAGAGCTTGTGGAGCGGGCGTCACATGAGTTCGGAAGCGATAGGATAACGGTTGCGATAGACGCCAGACGTAATCCGGCGAGGAAGAATGGGGTTGAGGTCTTCGATCTCGAAGACGGCAGCAGAGCCTGGTTTGAGGTTGTCATATACGGTGGCAGGAAGCCGGTTGAAATGGATGCCGTTGAATGGGCCAGGCGCGTCGAGCGCCTAGGAGCGGGTGAGATACTGCTTACAAGTATGGATCGAGATGGTACCAACGCCGGATATGACATACCCCTGACTAAAGCTGTAGCCGAGGCTGTGGATATACCTGTAATAGCCAGCGGTGGTGCATCCAGTCCAGAACACATGCTCCAGGCATTCAAGGAGGCCGGCGCGGACGCAGCTCTTGCAGCCGGCATATTCCATCGTGGCGAGTACACCGTCGGCCAGATAAAGGAGTTCCTGAGGGAGCGGGGCATAAGAGTAAGAATGTAGAGGTGACTTCCTCTCCGGCCTGAAGACCGGAGTCTTCGTTACCCCTACCCCCATCTCTATAATAGTCGTAATCAAAAACTGCGGCTGCATCTAGGCCTTGCTGTAAATTGATCGCAGATTTCGCATTGCGTATCGATTCGATTTACAGCAAATTCCTCAGATGCCAAAGCGTATCTAAAAGGCGTTCATCTTCTGGCACGACTATTGCATGCATTTTTTGCGAGCGCGCATCAAATCTCAGACCTTCAGGATTCCGGATTTCAGGATCTCAAAGAAGGCGTCGAAGACCTCGGTCCTCGTATCGAAGAGAAAACGTCCCGCGCCTACAGAATCGCAGATCTCCGATATTCTGGAGTTGTGCCTCTCGATCTTGGATGTATAATCATCTCTCATCCTCTGGCTAATCCTCGTGATGATCGATTCACCGCTCTCCATATCGATAAATCTCGCATCGCCAAGTATCTTCAGATCACGTTCCTCAGGAGACAATATCTGGACAACGATGAGATCGTGGCGCGAGAGGCGATAGATGGCTGTCACCACCTTTTCCAGATCGTCCAGCATATCAGATATGAGAACCACAAGGCTTGTCGTCGAGATCATCCTGTCGAACTGATCGGCCGCCTTGAGTATATCCGTAGCACCTTTGGGCTCTACATTATCGATGAACTCGATCACCTTCAGCAGATTGCCAATGCCTCTTACTGGTTCTCCAGCCCTGAGCTCCTCCCCGAACAACGAAACTGAGAACTTCTCGTTCTCCTGTGTGGCCATGAATGCAAAGCCCGCTGCTATCTTTGAGGCCAGTTCGAATTTATTATCGAAGCCCATGCTCCCGCTCGAGTCGAGAATGATATGAACCAACAGGCTTCGCTCTTCCTCATGCTCCCTTACATACAGTCGCTCTGTCCTGGCATAGACCTTCCAGTCGACGAGCTTGAAGTCATCTCCCTTTCGGTACTCGCGATAGCCCACGGGGCTTATGCCATGGCCGAAGCGTATCGATCTTCGAGAGCCTATGTGAGCGGTGGAGACCCGCTTTCTCACCAAGAGGCTGAAACGCTCAAGCTCCTTGAAGAACTCAGTATCCATTTGACTTCCTCTACAGCCTGAAGATCGGAGTTTGCGGCATGCTGTTCAGATCTTCATCTCTTTCAGTATGTCTGTGATCACCTGATCTGGAGTGAGTCCCCTTCGCTCGGCCTCAAATGTGAGTATGAGCCTGTGTCTGAGCACAGGATAGGCCATAACATGAATATCCTCCCTTGAGACGTAGTTCCTCCCATCAAGCAGCGCTCTCGATTTCGCTCCGAGTATGAGGCCTATGCTGGCCCTCGGGCTGGCCCCGTATCTCACGCCATCCCATTTTCTCGTGGCCACGACTATCTTCACCGCAGCCCTCCTAAGATCCTCGGAGATGGGAACCTCTCTAGCGATCTGCTGTAGAGCCAGGATATCCTCCTTGCTCGCAACGCTCTGAACCCTGGGCTCTGATCTGCCAGTGTATCTCTCCATGATCTGGAACTCCTCCTCAGGAGATGGGTAGTCCATTTTTATCTTCATCAGAAACCTGTCGAGCTGTGCCTCGGGCAATGGAAATGTGCCCTCCATCTCTATAGGGTTCTGGGTCGCGAGGACGAAGAAGGGCTCATCAAGCTTATAAGTCCGATTTCCGACCGTGACCTGCTTCTCCTGCATCGACTCGAGCATCGCGGACTGGGTCTTCGGAGATGCCCTGTTTATCTCATCCGCCAAGACTATGTTCGCAAATATCGGTCCCGGCTCGAACCTGAACCTCTTCTCGCCTTCGATCTCTTCTATGATCGTGGTGCCTGTTATATCTGCTGGCATCAAATCCGGCGTGCACTGTATACGGCTGAAGCTGAGATTCATAGTCTTCGCAGTCGTCTTTATCAGCAACGTCTTTCCAAGGCCGGGATTGGACTCGAGCAACGCATGACCTCCTGCGATTATCGCGGAGAGAAGCTGCTCTATCGCAACCCTCTGCCCCACCATAACCTTCTCGATCTCTCCGCGTATCCCCCGAAATATCGCAGGGGCCCTTGTATAAACGTCACTAAGATCCTCTATCATCTCTCTTCTCCGATACAGGGTGGGAGTCTGATGCTTACAATTTAACCTTTTGCAAGGAAATTCTGTGTTGAATAATCTCGAATTGGTACTAAACTACCTCCGAATCATTTCCATGGGTGAGCGTGGATCGTGAGCGTTTGGTACGAAAATGTCTCCGAGCCATAACCACAGGTGAGCTGTTGCTCATGAGCGATTTTCATAAAAATAGATCAGAGGCCCCGCCGTAGGGCGGAGCATCATATCTCGAAGGTTGTGACCTCTTGGGTATCACCCACCTCATTCAGAACGCCAGTATACGTTTTCACATTTCCGCCAACGACAGTACGCACAGTCCATCTGACCGGCCCGACATCACCGCAATCAGCGTAGTAGTTTACGCGTACCTTGTATAAGCCAGCTGGCGCTTTACCCTTCTCCCAGAATATATTCTCAGGCCGTCCCATCTCGAAGTTGCTGCACATATTGTCGCGGTCAAGCTGTCCACCTGATGATATCTGCGTATTGCCGTACCAGACCACATCACCGTTCGGATCTTCAACATAGAGATCTATATCAGCATGTGCATGCCATGTCAGAGTTACCTGAACATCGCCAGTGTGGACCACAGTAGTAGTCCCCTTGCCAGCAGCAGCTGCAGTGGCTGATCTACATGGGTATCCACCCACGAAACACTGGGCCTCTGAGAGTCCAGCCTCGCTGATATGATCGAATCGCAGGGTATCTCCCGGATTTACTTTGTAAACCATAGGCGCCTTAGCCTTTGCATGAGAACAAGGGCTGTACATTGGATCTCCTGGATTTACCTCAGAGACGAATAGAAATTCGACCAGGCGGTAGCTCCCAGCTGGAACCCAGTAGCGGATTTTCGTCTCACTGCTCGAGCTCCCCGCTCTCACATCATGCGCAAGTATCAGCCAGTCGGTTGGGGGCGTCCAAGAGCTGCTTGCCAGAGATGGATTGTCGAACACGACCCCTTGGATGCATATGCCATGCTCGGTATGTGTTGGAAGTTGCTTGCAACGATCTTCGCCCTGACAGGGCGTATAAGCGTCGGTGTTGTACACATGTCTGTTGATGATCTCTATCCAGCCGCCGTTTCTCCTCATCCAATCCTCGGGCGATCTGACCAGCGCGTAGGGGGAGAAGTGATCTGTGAATACGGTCACGGTCCTCGCATCTGGATCTACAGATCCCGGAATGAGCTCCCATCTCCCTGTTGTGGCATTGAATGTCGTAACACCAATAACCGTATTCGGGTCAACGCCCTCTGGTATCTTAAATGTAAGCTCTACAGGACGCTCGAAGATCAATCCCTCCGGGCCGAGCTGGTACACATCGCCTACAGAGTCGAACCCCTCTCCGAGCTCCGGCCGCAGATCCGTCTTCTCGATGCTGATAACCACCTCTCCTACGGTGCCGTCTTCTTTCAGCGGAACAGATCCTGGAGGAATATCAACCATCGCGCCGTCTAGCGAGACAGATCCTGCTTGGCCAGAAGAGATCAGGGCTGATCCGCTTCTTGCAGAAGCATCTGTCACAGGAACTCTCTCAGAAACGGCCACTTGAACCTCTGGGGAAGCGAGAGGATATCTATCCACGCTGTCTCCACCCGGGATTCTGTAGGAAGAATCGCATATCCCATCGCTATTCGAATCGAGGCATGCTAGATCGCTGTAATAATTGCCTTTCGCGCCATCATCCCACATGTTGGCATCTTCAGAACCATGCTCTGTGGCATTGAAATCATCATATGCGTTGTAATAGAAGTTGTCTCTGAGGACGTTCCCCGAAATCTGGTTTCTGAAGGATGTGTAAATGTGTATGCCGTCGTCGGCATTCTCCGCTATTTTATTTTTTTGTATGATGTTATCGTTGCATTCGCTCAGAAGGTATATTCCGTTTCCATCGTTCTCCTCTATGATGTTGCCCTCAATGATGTTATAGCTGGATTCGTATAGGGAGATGCCATCATCGCATAGTCTGATCGTGTTGTTTCTTATCTGATTGCCGCTAGAGTAAACATTTATTCCTGTGGAGCCCAAGAAGAAGCCTCCACCTCTTGCATTAATTACGCTTATACCCTCAACGATAACGCCATCGGCTCTTATGACAATTCCGTCCCCGCGTCTTGCAGCATCTAAAACAGGCGTGCCAACTCCTCGTATCCTCACCCTCTTATCAACCAGGACGTTTTCTCTGTAGGTACCCGGGTGTATCTCGATCGTGCTCCCCTCTGCGGATGCATTGATAGCATCTTGGATCTTCGAGTACTGCTTCCCCTCTCCAACTGTGAAGATTTCACCGCTCGTGGCCCCGGCTAGGTCTTTTATCGACCATACCGAGATGTCATCGAATGCGATGTGAATATTAGAAGTATCCACAGTCTCGGCAAGAATATCAATGACACCAGATCTGATATCATTGTCTTTACAGCTTCCAACCCAGCGGTCGTTTATGTATACCGTAAAATTCTCTCCCGATGCAATAACCTTGAGTTTGTTGGATCCCGCTTCGATGGCATCCGACTCCGTCCAAGGTATCAGGGCGGTCCACTTTTCCTGCTTGTACTTGTAGAATGCGAATTTTTGATTGTTGCTTACTATCAGCCTGTAATAATTATTCTCGTTATCGCGTCGAAGATTCAATCCATACTCTCCATCTTCAGGAACATCCACCAAGTAAACAGTTGTCTCAAGTATGAAATCGGTGAACATCTTTTCCGTTGGTAGTTTAACATTCTTTACGGTATTTGATGTGCTTACATAGATATGGTACATCCCATCTATGTAATCCATCCTATAGCCGGCTGTGGCAGTTCTGCTCCATCCGCTTGAAGGATCTGAAAAATCATCTGCGTATAATAGATCTCCAGCCATCGGATCCGCATAATAGTTCGTCTGAGCCGATGCATGCAGGGGGAATAAAAAAAGCATCAGCATCAGATAGAACGAGATACCTAATAACCTCATTTATGCCATCTCCAGTGCGTTCAGATATACTCTCAGAACTATAACCTCAGGATTCAGATCGAAAAGATCCAAATTTTACATATTCTATCTGATCAAACTATTTAGTCATTTTGGAGAAAAGGATGGATCTGTCGAACAGGCATAAAGTAGCTCGGATAAACGATACCATAAGGCGTGTCTAATAGTCGAGGATTACTAAAACCCCACCTTTTTGATATGAAATGTTGTTAATACAATTATGCTGCAACATGCGAGCATCTTAAAAAGGAGGTTTATAGGAATCCTCAGTCGTTGAGCTCTTTATTTTTCCTCCTCAGCATGATGAAGGCTATCGTCATACAAATCGATGATACCGTTGCGCTCATTCCAGGCTGCGGGAGGGGTTTACTGCTCTTCTCTTCTAATGAGAGATTCATCGTTCGATTCTCTACCGGCCTCCAATAGCTGCGCATCTTGAGGGGAAATGCTATATCACCACCCGGAACCTCGCGGTCACCGATGACGAAGACGTATCTTCCTATCTTTCCCGTGTCGTCCCATACCGCCACCACGTATCGTCCATCTGAGGGAATCTTCACGTACTCCTTCTGTCTATTCCAGTAAGAGGTGCGGCTGAAGGGCTCGAAGAATGTCGTTGTGTTCGCAGGCGGTGGCAAGATCAAGGCGCTAAAACCCTCGGGCTTCACCACATTGGGAGGAAGCCTGGCCGCCGTTTTGGTTGTAACCAGACCGCGGCCCATTAAAGCCATCGTGGGGGCGAAGCTCTCCTGTCCTTCGATCTGCGGTATTGTTATGCTGATCAGTATCGACTGACCGTGACTCGCATTGAATGAATAGTAATCAACATCATCGGGCGTCTCAAGGGATGCGTAAATAGCAGTGGAGATCGTGGGATCCGCGATATGCCATGGCTCCTCTGCCGTTATATCCTCCTTCTCGAAGAACGGCTGATGCGCCACTGCGGATGAGATCATGACAAAGAGCATAAAAGATGTAACCATGATCGTATTCATTAAATCCTCTCTACCACCGAAAGCCTCGAAGGTTATAGGTATCCATCTACAAGATCTTGCAGAGATGTGGTATGGGATTTTTGCATTAGAAGCTCTATGGTTCGTCTCGAATTTTAAATCCATCATGATCTCTATGATCGGTTATTTCTTCAAATAGTTGTCGTCGAATCTGTGGGACGTGTCCGAATAAGGATTAAGCGTTTCTGACATGCAGAAGCGGTAAACAATGGCCTCAGCGCTTATCCGGACAGGTCCAATCTGTGAGGTTGTCGAAGAGAGCGATGCCAGAAAGACGAGCTTTATGGCATCTGATATCTCAGCTACCTTTTCCGTGTCCCAAAAACAGGTGTTAAAAGAAACCCCTCGTTCTCGCAGAAAATAAAACAAAGGATTCAACACCAATCATCGCCATTTGAGACACGCGGCTATCTGCCGTCACATTCTCGCAGAAAATAAAACAAAGGATTCAACACAACATTACCATGCCACAGAGATCATCGTCGCCTTAGCATCTCTGTCGGTAGTGCACCTGAATGTACAGCAGTTGCCACCAATGCTCCCGCGACTCCCACGGTCTCGAGAGCCTTAAGATCCTCGAGTCCTCTGACACCACCGCCTACAAAGAGCGGATGTTCGGTGGAGCTTGCAACGCGGCTTAAAAACTCTCTATCGATACCGCTTGCCGTTCCGACTCTGTCAAGCTCGAGCAGTATAAGTCCCTCGAGCTCAAGGTCGTTGATTGCTTTTATGAAATCAAGCGCTTCGCAAGCTATGCTCTGCGATATGATCCTTCTGTTCTTCATGTCGATGCTCACGAAGATATCGCGAATGTCTGATGCTCTTCGTATGAGATCGAGAGATGCGGTCTCCGTACCCAAGACTGGCGTCACGATCTCCGGCAGCATCGATAGCTCGGATTCCGTGGAGATGCCTATATCGGCTATAGTCCTAGATCTCATCGCGACGGACTCGATGATGGAAATATTATCGCCTGCGCCGCTCAACCTGTTCAGATCCGCTATATACACCTCAGCGGGGGAGAGAGCCTCTACAATATCCAGTGGATCCGAGGTGGACACCACCTTGCTGAAGGTATTTATGGGTCTGTATAGAGATCTCTGCCCTCGGACAGCATGTACCACCTCACCGTTAAATATGTCCATCACAAAGATGCAACGCATCCTTATCTTCTCGGGAACTGGTAGATATGAGGCTGTTGGTAAGTCCGATGAATCTTGAAGAGGCGATAGCCGCCATGAATGGTGGAGCGGATATAATCGACGTGAAGAACCCCAAAGAGGGGTCTCTCGGAGCAAATTTCCCATGGGCGATCAGATCTGTAGTAGAACTTGTCGCCGGCAGGGTGCCGGTCAGCGCGACAATTGGTGATCTGCCGCATAAACCAGGAACCGCAAGCCTAGCTGCTCTGGGCGCAGCTGTCTCGGGCGCAGACTACATAAAAGCAGGTCTCTTCGGCGTAAACGCCTCTGAGAGCGCGGTAGATCTCTTAAAACCCATTGTGAGAGCCGTCAAGGAGTTCGATTCGCGAAAAAAGGTTGTGGCAGCTGCGTATTCAGACTTCAGAAGAGCTGGGACGATGCCACCGCTGCTTCTTCCCTGCTTAGCAGCTGAGTGCGATGCAGATGTTGTTATGGTGGATACGGCCGTAAAGGACGGGAGATCGACGCTGGAGTTCATGAGCTTTGAGGAGCTCAAGAGGTTCGTCGGCGAGGCGCACGATCTGGGCCTCGAGGTGGCGCTTGCCGGCAGTCTCGGCTTTAAGGAGCTTGATGCCATAAAAGCGATTTCGCCCGATATACTCGGCGTAAGAGGGGCTGTATGTGGCGGCGATAGAAACAGCAGTGTAAAAGCAGATCTCGTGAGAATGCTCAAGGAGTTGCTTTGTTGAATAAATCTAGTCGATAGCAATTCATTCTTATCAAAATTCTGATTTGTGTGACTTGATTACTGCTATCGAAAACCTTCCTGGCCTAACGGCCAACGACGAAGATGAAAATAGATCCGATTGGGATCCTATTTTCATACCAAACACTCGTGATCGAAGGTCACCCACGGCGAGGAAAATGGTTCGGGAGCGTTCTCATACCAAATAATCATGACCCAAAATCACCCCATGGAAATGATTCGGAGGCATTTTCATAACAATTCGAAATCATCCAATAGAGCAGCTTCACCTGCTGTGTCGAATTATGTTCAGAACTCCAATAGCATAGGGCCAATCCACCTTTCGCATTAACGTTCCAATTCATAATATTTTTCGCAGGCCGGCCCCAGCAGTCGAACAATTTTTGCAAGCGTATCTTTCAAATTAGCTATTTCTTGCTTCATTTCTCCGTTTATCCAGATTGTAGCTTCAGTAACACCCATGAAGAGGAAGACGATCCATTTGAATGTAGGTTTTGAGTTGGCTTTATCAACTGATTTGGGACAGTCTCACCCGTTTCCTGCAATCGTTTTCTGATCATCCATTCCGCGACTGAATAGATCATGAGTGTTAAGACCATTATCATAGCCAGAGCTTCAATTCGCTCTGGCTTCTTGAGATATACCTCTGTAACGCGAAAGCTCTTATCTTTCAGGAATCTGAAGCCGCGTTCAACCGTTTGCTGACCCTTTGTAGTAGCTGAGAATAGTGTTGGGATCGAGATTGAGGTCGTTGGTGGCAAGAATGAACCTTCCAAGCTTTGATTTTGCCGTGGCTATCCGTTCAGCGTCGAACTCGATCTCAGCATCGATCAAATGTATTTCGCGAAGCTCTTCACCGCCCACAACAAAATTCTATATCAAAAAGATAGGCTTGTAGGAATCCACTAAAATGTTTTGAAATTAGACCGTTAGTGCGATGGGTTTCATGAGAATACCCCGCAGCTTGCTGCGATCCGCTGACGCTCTTTTGGCTGTGTAAATCTGGAAAGGCTGAGAGGGTGGGCTGCCACCTTTAAAGCACCGCTACATCACCATGGGATATTGTCGTAGCAGCAGTTGGACACTGCAACCGCTCTTTTCTCATAATCGTCGTCACCCATGCCGGTGGTGTAATGATACAACTCGTGGAGGAGGGTCAGACCGTCTGCGCCAAACTCCAGACATATCGCTATCCAGTTGCAGTCGGGATGCCTAGCGAAGTAAGCAGTCTTTCCAGCAACTCTACCACCGTCATAACATAGTGGGAGCCTGCCTTCATGAAGCGTCCCCGGTCTGTAACCCCTAGGAAGGGTAGACGGCTTGGTGTATATTAATACATCTCTCATCGAATTAAGGATTTGATCAGCTAGGTTGCCGCTACCCACAGGTCCGCTGAGGTATGCCATATCATCGAAGTAGGGAAATCTAAATCTCTCCTTCATATCTTCTGGAATATCATCTCTTTCGTTCAGCGCGTTGTTCCACTCCTCGATGAATTCCGGAAGATGCACAAGTGCATCTGCTCTCAGTCGCGCATCGATATCCTCTAGGAACCCTCTGACGATCCCAAGTTCATCTGTATGTATCTGGCCCCCGGCAGGACATCGTGCGTTATGGTAGCCTACAGGAGCGGTCCAATAGATTGTCTCATGCTCGTACACAACACCATCATCGTTCCGAGCCTCCAGCGTTTGGGTCAGTGTAGGACCGGCGGTATATGTGTAGGTGTTCCTTGCGGGCGTCTCATGGGGGTAGCACTCCTCCCCTCCACCGGCCGTGAGAGATCCAGGCTCCAAGACCTCTATATCTGGATGTGAGATCCAGTCATCAATCTCGTCTGCACCGCTTATCTCCCAGCTCAATTCTACCTCTCCGGTGTTCTTCGTAACTGTGGTCCTGGGCTTGACCGCAGTCATTACGATGACTGGGGAGCTATTGCTTTTCCTATATTGCCCTTTTCGCTCTGTTGAATCCATGCATCGAAGTTTTGGCACACAGAGTGGCGCTCTCGCATCCACACGTATGCTTTCTACCAAGGTCTTCCTCTTGCCATCCTCCTTCCAGAGCTGTATCGAGGCCCTATGGATAGCTGAGAGCGCTATTGGCCACCCAATGCAGCGTTCGCGGAACTTTAGGGGGATCTTTGCGTAGCTATTTGGTTTGATTCTGACCTTCAGGTACTTCTCTGGTATCGAGAACGCCTTGCTGCCAGCAAGCACTATCTTAAGCGTGATGCTCTTCTTGCTTCGGTTTTTTAAAATCAATGCGTTGTAGCTTCTCTTTATCTCGAGCTCATTTTGATAAGGTACTACAGTGCTCATAAATATAAATAGTATAAATCATTATAAATAGATTCTTCGGCAGTTTGTCGAATTGGTCCGAAAATGCCACCGACCCATTTCCATTCCGATGGTCGACCTTGGGTCGCGAGTTTTTTCTGTAATTTTATAACCAGTTCATCCATCTTGCTCTAGTATTCGAGTGCGAGCTTGAATTTGTCGGCGATCTCTTTCAGATCTTTCTTTGCAATGCCTCTCAGAACTCTTCAAGCTCCGGCCGGTCGCGGAAATTTTATATAGAACCTCAAACAGCTTTAAGCCCAGCTAGCTGTTGGAGGA
>CAZMZV010000039.1:0-15086 GCA_964570975.1 uncultured Methanotrichaceae archaeon
TTAACCAACATTGCCAGAAAATATTATATAATTTAATATCCAAATTAATTATGAAAACGCAACCTCAAGCCATTTGTTCTATTATGTTATGGGTATGAAATGATCCTTCTATGGAAAATCCTTCAGAGATACTATTTCTCTCCGGTTAGGGCGGGGTGTGCGCGCAGAAAGGTGCGTATTCACATATCATCTGGAACAATCGAGTTTGCTAAAATGAGGATCATCGCGAGATCGGAAGATTTGATACCATATGATATGCGAATAAAGTTTGCCATATGCATAAACATATCTTCTCTATTGAAAAATGGGCTCGTTGCTGAGCAGAGGGCCAATTCATACGAATCAAAATTTTGATAAGAATCGATATCTATCGACCATATCGCCTCGGATTATCCAACACAACAGAGCTCGTCCGAATAAGAAAGCTACTGAGATCAGAAGCGTTAACCTTGAATTCTAGATTGCAATCTCTTATTTAGACCGAGCATTATACAAAGAGTAAACACATACACAAAGTTACAGGTTTTGACTTGGATGTGATTAATTTATTATTACAACTAAATTCAAGCAAATACAACGTAAACTAATTTTGTACATGAATAAATACATTTTAATGGATTCATCAAGTTATTGTTAAAATTATGTGTTACACTCTATTAATAATTAAAATAGTAACAATTTTAAAATAGTTTTTAAATTATATTATCATCATAAAAATAATAAACCTAATTTTTATTTATTATTTATTATTATATATAATTTGCTATTCTCGTGAAAGAGAGCGGTCATAGCATGGTGTGCTTGATATAAGCACGACAGCGACGAATCAAGAATGCCGGACTAACCCCTCTTTTTAAAGATACAGCCCGTATATGCCGATAATCTATGCAAGTGGCAGCACATCTATTCCAAAAATTGGCCCGGGGCGGATGGCCTGCGGCTGGAATGCCTGCGACTTCAGTCGCGCGAGCCGTAGCTTCCAATCTCTTACTCTGACTCGTCTTTGATACGGATTGTCATTAGATATCGGGGAAAGACAAGCCTTATGGCCATTGATTATGATGAATGGGGTACAGGGGCAGCGAATACTCGCGACTTCCTTGGCGGAAGAAAGTCACATGAGCTTCTGCATGCTTTATTCGGAGAGGACCATTAGAACAACAAATCACTTAAATGTAAAGAAAGCTCTCTGTGAGGTGTGAGTCGTCGAGGTGTGAGTAATGGTTCGATGGAGCGTAGATAGAGGTTTGCAGGCCAGAATGCTGCTGACGATGTTTCTGCTTGCAGCCGTATACCTCATATTCATCAGCGTCATAATGTCTATGGGTGTCGGCATACAGGGCGTCGTCCTCATAATGGGGATCTTCCTGTTCCTCCAGTATTTCTACTCGGACAAGATCGCCCTGGCCAGCGTTGGCGCGAAGATAGTCTCAGAGAGTGAGGCGCCAGAGCTACACGATATGATCGGGAGGCTCTGCGCCATAGCAGGAGTGCCCAAGCCGAAGGTTGCGATTGTACGTACGGATGTCCCGAATGCTTTCGCCACTGGGCGAAGCCAGTCAAGCTCTGTGATCGCAGTCACGACAGGTCTGCTCAGAAGGCTTGATAAAGGAGAGGTAGAGGCTGTGCTCGCACATGAGCTCTCGCACATAAAAAACAGGGATGTCGCGGTGATGACAATCGCAAGCTTCCTTTCAACCGTGGCGTCTGTTATTGTGCAAAACATATTCTTCCTCGGCGACAGGCGTGACAGGGAGTCGGGGGGCATAATAGTCGTATGGCTGGTCTCGCTGGTTGTATGGATCATCAGCTTCATACTCATCAGGGCTCTCTCGAGATACAGAGAGTTCTCGGCAGACAGAGGTGCAGCGATCATAACTGGAAGACCTTCAGCTCTGATATCCGCGCTCATGAAGATCAGTGGAACTATGGCCAGGATCCCCAGAGAGGATCTGAGACGGGTCGAGAGCATGAATGCATTCTTCATAATCCCCACTGGAGCGATTGCAAATCTGCTGTCTACCCATCCACCAGTCGAGGCCAGAATAGCAGCTCTAGAGCGACTTGAGAGGGAGATACTCTGATGGGATTTCTGGACTTCATCCTCGGCTCCACAAAACTTCCGCCACCCAATACAGATAGGTTATTCGCCATAGCTACAGCGAGAATCACACTTGAGGCCAAGCTCGGCCTGAAACCCACAGGAAGCGCAGGCCTCTGCATAAAGCCCGTGGAGTCATCGCTGTACGAAAAAACGCGCAACGAGATAGAGGATCTCCTGAAGATCAGCGCCAGAGATAGCGGCACAGCCTATCGCCTTGAAAATGACGAATACGGCTATCTGTGGGTTATACTTGCGGATCAGGACTTCGAGGATCTCGTAGCATCGATCCACATGTGCTCTAAAAGTCTTATCGAGGGTAACCTCGGACAGCAGCTTTTGTGCTCTGTATACAGCTTTTCTAACAGATCAAAGGTTTACTGGATATTCAACTTCAAGCGCGGTTCTTACTACCCCTTCGTGCCATCCGGAAAAGACAGAGACAGCGCGTTTGAGCTCAGGCTGAAGTCCGTGATGGAAAAAGAGCTCCCCATCGAGGAGGATGTTGAGCGGTGGTACCCCATATGGGGCATGCCGCTCTAATCCTCGATCAGCCCTTCTCCTCTGAATATGCCCTTAGCTTCCTCGAATGTGAGATCTGGAGGCGGCAGTATGAGATCCGACTTTACGATCTCCCTTGCATCCAGGACCTCGCCCCTCTCCCTGACTATCGATATCATATGAAGCAGCTCGTTCCGGAAGCCCTCTCTGTCACCCCTCTCTACCATCTTAACTATTCTGTTGTCGATGACATTTAGATCATCTAGGATCTCATCAGGCGCTCGATACTGACCCTCACCCATGATCCTGATTATCATTTCGTCTCCCCCTTCAGCCTGGCGAGCTCGGACTCGACCGCGCTAGCAGCTTTTGCTTTCGATAGCTCCCTCTCAAGAGCATCCCCGCTTGTGTAATCCTCCAGGATGCCTCTATCGAGCAGATCGTCAAGAGCCGCGGCACGTGCCCTCATCCCTTCAGTCTTCTCCTCGGCACGCTGTATCGCGAGACCAACATCTGCGAGCTCTTCGCTTATGCCCGTCACAGCCTCGGTGACCTTGACCTGCGCCTCTGCGGCTGAATACTGTGCTTTTATAGCCTCCTTCTTCGCTCTTAACTCCTCCAGCTTCGTCGAGAGCCTGCTCTCAACGGAGATCAGCTTCTGCTCCTCGCGCTCGAGATCCGCGATCTGCGCGTCTAGGCTCTCTATCTGGCCCTGTATCGAGACCTTTCTCTCGAGGGCTTGCCTCGCGAGATCCTCTCTTCCGGAGTTCAAAGCATCGCGCGCCTGCCCTTCGAGCCGCTCCGCGGTCTGCAAAAGCCTTGCGCGCTGAAGCTCCAGACGCTTCTTCGATGTCGAGACCTCAGCGAGCCCCCTCTTGACGTTCTGGATAAGCTCAAGCTGCTTTTCATAAGAATAGTCCAGCACCTCTCTCGGATCCTCCATCTTGTCCATTATCCTGTTCATCTTCGACTTTACTACCATTCCTATGCGATCTAAAAGACCCATTCACAAACCCCCTATCATTGGCCGCTCATAGATCAGATGAACCTCCAATAGTTCAATTGATTTTGGCACACGGTATTCTAGGATCGCTCGGCGATCAAAGTCCAGTTGTGAAGTTGTCATCAATTGGACATCTATCACGAATGGCCGGCCATCGATAGCTAAATTAGATAATTGTTTATCTCACGCTAATATATATGCTCTCGCTAGCGAGACAACATGCCAAACGACTGATGAGATAGAGGCTTTCTTGAAATAGATCCCGGAGGGCCCGTAGTACTGAGAGCCCACAACACAAACGACTGATAGAGCTCGAAAAGCATTTCTGTGCTGCTGATTCTCTTTGCCAGTTAGTTCTTGTCAGGACTCCAGCGATGTGGAAGCCACATAAGAATCTCTCACGAATGCCATCGAATGACACGATACTTACGAATCGCATGATCAGATGCTTTGCTTACAATGAAGGTTAAATCGGCGTTCAAACGCCAAACCAACAAGCACTCTCTGCGCATATACTAACTAGCTCTATATCAAAACTTCACTCTTTTTGGCACGCCTCTTATTTCGGGTCGTGTACTCGCTCTACTGAAAATCGTCACTAGAATCAAATGCAAGGGATTTATTTCCTGCAAAAGAGCGATCAGTTCACCGGTTAGCGCTATTCAGTAATCTGAGTACGCCACCTTATTTCGCATGCTTTCTCAATTATACGAATACAAAAAACAGGTCGAAGGAGAGGCCCTCAGGCGCAGTTCTCGAAGCCACACATACTCTTTGGGCATGCTCCACCACCTTCGAAGGGAAAACGTTATAAGGTGGACGTTCCATCAAACACCACGTCGCGGGCTCGTAGCTTAGCCTGGCGGAGCGCACGGCTGATAACCGTGAGGTCACGCGTTCGAATCGCGTCGGGCCCATTCTTCTCATCTCTTTGAGATATCCCCCTCGAGTGTGGTGTTCATAACGCAATCGAAGTCGATCCTCTCACACCACCCAGCCTTTTCGAATATCCCCATGAAGCATACGCCTATGAGGCTCTTGTGCGGTATCTTCTCGATAAGACGTTTCATATCCTCGATCTCAACGCCGATCTTCGGCATTGCCATGCCCCCAAGCACTACAAGAACATCCGCGTCTGCTGAGCACCTCTCCCCTAGCTCCATCCCGTATTCGGTGGCGATTATACTTCTGGTCTTCTCAACGCTCAGGCCTGGGAGGAAGGCCAGCCGTTTCTCTCTTACAGGGTAGCCGAGGAATAAGGCAAAGGGAGTGCAGAAACCAGGAGAGCCTATGAATGTTACGCTCTCAAATTCCTTCACGAGATCCCTGAAACCGTTCAGCATTCCTCCAAGCCCTTTGAAATCCTGTATCTTCTTCATGGACACACCTCAATCTGAAACAGATGACATCAGTGCTTTTATCAATATTAAATGTTCTTTGCTACATGGAGCGCGAACTAGCGCCTTCGACCTTGAAGACAGTATATTCTGCTAACGCCACAAACCATTAGTAGATGTTCGTGCTTCCCAGATCTCAGTTTAAGTATCAGCCTGGAAACGGAGGAATAAAGTTTGGTCGAGTTGTTGGTTGTGATCATTCTGATCCTGCTGCTTCTTCTCATTAAAACCTCTCATGAGCTCTCAGCTCTCCGTCGCGAGTTCTCCCTCCGGTTGAAGCTGGCTCAGGAGGAGTGGATCCAGGCACACGAGAGACGAATCAAGGAGGAAACACTCCAGAGGTCGAGGTCTACCCTAAAGGGGAAGATAGCAGAGCAGCTCGTCCCATTCTTTGAGGAGTTCAAGTATAACCCCGCTGATGCGCGTTTCATCGGCTCGCCTATCGATTACATCATATTCGATGGCATGAGCGATGAGCGAAAAGATCTTCGAGTGGTTCTCGCAGATATAAAAACCGGTAACTCAAAGCTTAATGCTACACAGATGAAGATCAAAGATGCTGTAGAGCGTGGGCGTGTGATGTGGGAAACAATAGAGCTTAAGAAGTAGGTGGTACATTTCAAGGACGTGTCCGAATAAGGATTAAGCGTTTCTGACAGGCAGAATCGGTAAAGTTCCAAATTTCTGGCCTCTGCGCTTATCCGGATAGGTCCCATCTCAATATTTCTTGCTGTGCCGAACAACTTCGAACTTTGATAGCATAGAAACAATTCACACAAATCTAAAATCTGATATGACAGATAGCCATCAACCACAACATCTTAACTTATTCAACAGCGCACATCACCGCGAGCACAGCAGGACGACAGCACGAATCAGTTTGATGCATGCGTATTTATCCCAAAAGTAGAAATACCTAGCGGTATTACCCCAGAGTATGTCTCAGGCCGGCAGGATCATAAAGGCGGCATTCCAGTCGGATGAGGCTCTGAGGGATGCGATAAGATCTGTCATCTCGGAGATGGGTATGAGCACAAGGGAGTTCTGCAAGATATCCTCCATACCTCAGAGCACATTGTACAAGATACTATCGGGTCATAGGGAGCCGAATATAACAACACTGCGGCAGATCGTGAAGACTATCAGGGAGCTGGAGGGTGGAGGCGAGAGGTTCATAGCGATAATCGCAGCAAGGCCTGTTCTGGACAAGATAGAAGAGACGAAGATGCGAATCGGGGAAAAGGTCTTCACCCTTCGCGAGTATTCTGCTACAAACATCGAGGAGGCCATAATCGCGGCCGTAAGAGCAGAGGCTGATGGCGCCGCTGCAGTCGTCTGTGCGCCTATCGTGAGCCCGACGGTTGAGAAGCTGCTCACAATACCTGTCGCCACGATAATCCCGCGGGAGAGCGTTAAGAGGGCGATAGAGGTTGCGGCCAAGAAGATCGAGGTTTAAGCAAAGGCGAGAGGTATGGGTGTCGATCTCGGAGATATATTAAACAAAAAACCCATCTCGATTGAGGATCTATCAGGAAGCTGGATCGCGATAGATGGTTTTAACATACTCTACCAGTTCCTGAGCACGATAAGACAGCCTGATGGCACTCCACTTATGGACGGCTCGGGAAGGGTCACATCGCATCTTTCTGGAATATTATATCGCGTCACGAATCTAATAGAGGCTGGATTGAAGGTTGCGTTTGTATTCGATGGCAAGCCTCCGGAGCTAAAGGCCCAAACGCTTGCGAACAGAGCGCAGATCAAAGAGATCGCTGAGGTGCAATTGCAGCAGGCAATAGCCACGGGCGCAGACGGCTTCAGATACGCCCAGGCGGCCACGAGAATAAACAGCGAGATCCTTTCCGATTCGATGCGGCTATTGAGCGCAATGGGCGTGCCCTTCGTTCAAGCGCCATCCGAGGGAGAGGCACAGGCTGCCTTCATGGCAATGCGTGGAGATGCGGATTACGTCGCATCTCAGGATTACGACGCGCTCCTATTCGGCGCACCAAAAGTTGTCAGGAATCTCGCCATAACCGGCAAGCGAAAGATGCCGAGGAAGAACGTGTACATCGATATCCCACCGGAGGTAATAATCTTGAAGGACGAGCTTTCGAGGCTTGGGATAAACCGGGAGCAGCTCATAGACATAGCTATCATGTGCGGCACCGATTACAATCCAGGACTGCACAGAGTCGGGCCGAAAACGGCTCTCAAGCTGATAAGGGAGCACGGAAGCCTCGAGGCTGTTCTGGATGCGCTAAAGGAGCATATCGATAATCTGGCTGAGATAAGAAACATCTTTCTGCACCCTGAGGTGACGGAGAGCTACATGCTGAAGATGGAGCGCCCCAGGGTTGAGGAGATCATCGAATTTCTCTGCGGGGAGAGGGGCTTCTCGGAGGAGCGGGTGAGAAAGGCCGCTGAACGCCTCAAGGTGTCTTACCGCGCCGGACAGAGCACGCTTGAGAGGTGGCTCTGATGCAGATCTCCGGCTATGAGATAGATCTCGAAAAGGCCCTCAAAATAATAAGGTTAGGCGGAGTATCAAGGGTTGGGGTCCAGTTGCCAGATGGTTTGAAGAGAGCTGCTGGTGAGATCGCAAGAATAATAGAAGGGACGGGCGCGGAGGTCCTGATCTCAGGAGACCCGTGCTATGGGGCATGCGATATCGATCTATCACTTTATAAAATGGTCGATCTCCTCATACACATAGGCCATTCGGAGATGTGCGAGCAGTTCGATGACAAGACGATCTATCTAGAGGCCAGAATGGCCGAGGATGTCGGCACAGTTGTAAAGAATGCTTTATCTTTGCTTACAGAGAGCAGAGTTGTGGTCTGCACGACAGCCCAGCATCTCCACATGATCGATCGCGCGATGGATGTCCTGCGATCCCATGGCATCGAGGCACTTGTTGGAGATCCATCTGCCAGAACCCTCCATCGCGGTCAGGTTCTCGGTTGCTGCTATGCAGCCGCACGGATTCCGGGCGTCAGAGAGGCACTCTTTATAGGCACTGGAAGATTCCATCCTGTTGGCATAGCAATAGCTACTGGCATGCGTGTCATAGCTGCAGATCCTGTTACTCGAACCGTCGCGGAGATCGATACAAGGGATTTCCTGCGGTGGAGATATGGGCTGATAGCGAGAGCATCATCTGCAAAAAGCATCTGCATACTGATCTCTAAGAAGCCTGGACAGAGAAGATGCAACACGGCGAAAAAGCTCCTCTCCCTCGGCAGATCCCGCGGCAAGGATATGATCGAGGTATACATAGACAGAATCGAGCCTGAGAGGATACTGGATCTAGGAGTGGATGCTGCGATATCCACAGCATGCCCGCGTATCGCTTTGGACGACGCGCCCCGCTACGGCGTCCCGCTTCTTACACCGGCCGAGTTCGAGGTCGCACTGGGTTTGAGGGATGATTATCTATTCGACGAGCTCTCAGAACCCTGCGAAGAAGAACAAGACTGATTAACGCCTCGCGCTCAAGTGATACTCAATAAGATATTTAATAAAAAATTAATAGTATATCTGTTTCTTAATCCTCCATCTCTTTGAAAAGCTTGATGATACCGTTTTTTGCGATTGAGAACGTCGGAACGCCGCCGGTGATCATGCATATCTCAAGTGTCTCCAGGATCTCCTCCTTCGTTGCTCCGTAATTCATGGCCACCTTGGCCTGGGGGTAAATGCAGTCCTCGCACATCCTTGTCGCAACGCAGGCCAATGCTATCAGCCTCTTCGTCTTTTTATCCAGCGCTCCATCCTCGAGAAGCACCTTGTCGAGCCGTTCGATCAGCTCCATTAGCTCTGGCTTATGATCGTATATCACCTTAAGCGTCTCGGGAACGTACCCGCCCATCTTGTCCCCCATAGCTCTCAATATCTCACCGTGCCGGTCTCCACATCCACACATATTGTATCACTTCCAGAGACTCGTCCTCAAGATGCATTCCGCTGCACCACAAGATCTCAGTACCATAAGGAGAATCAACGAGATACAGCAGAGATGCGATCCAAGGATGAAGTCATCTTTTAACAATACTATTTTTATAGGGGCTGGATATATAACTATCGTTTATCTTGTAGGACCTGTCCGAATGAGGATTAAGTGTTTCTGACATGCAGAAGAAGAGAATATAAAAATTTCTGGCCTAAGCGCTTATCCGGACAGGTCCATCGTGTAGGTTCTCTTTCAGGTTGTGCGCTTGTATAATTGAATTCCGCTGCGGTGATGTGTAGAATAATGTTCAGAAATCCAATAAATATGGCCAATTTATACGAATTAAATTTTTGGTATGAATCAATATCTAGCGATCGCATTATCTCGAATTATTCAACACAGCAGTGCACGCTCGAAGATATGAGGCGGTGCCAAAAAGACGAGAGCTTTTGAGATGCGGTTGGTCTTGGATAAGAGCGTACATACAGTTCTCGATTTGGTTTTTAATGCTGACTTGAACTCTCCTGGAATCAACAGTATGTGATCTCACGATTCATCCAAAACAGAACTGATAAGATCATTTCTCAAGGACTATAGTCACGATATCCCCATCGCTGAGTATGTGATCGAGGCCTGCACGCTGGCCGTTATGTTTAGCAGATGCCCCCCAGACTGTTGCATATCTGAACCTCTGCCTGAAGTCCTTATGTATTCTGTCGCAGAGATCTCCTATGTTGGCGCCTCTGCGCATAATCATAGGCTCGTTGAGATCCGGAGGTTTGCCCTGCGGTTTCATGAATATTCTTATGAGATCCAATCGATCGAATATCTCATCCTTGAGTCTGTCAAGCCCCGTGCCATTGAGAGCTGAGATCGGCATGCTTTTATCCAGGGGTGTGCTTTGGGGAATATCCTCCTCGGGGTCCAGAAGATCGATCTTGTTGATCACATGTACCGCCTTTATGTAACGCCTATTGGTCTCGAGGGCATCGATGAACCTATCTTGAGTTAACCTCTCCCTGATGAGAACATCAGCGCTGTGAATCCTGTACTCCCGGAGTATCGCCTCGATGGTGCCTTTATCAATTCCTGGATCCACGGTGCTGGTCACATTTATACCACCCTTCGAGGTCTTTCTTATGAGAACAGATGGCGGGCTCTGGTTCAACCGAACGCCGCTTTGATAAAGCCTCTTCAGATACGGCTCGAGCTGCTCCCCATACGGTTCTGTGACGAGGATTATGAGATCCGAGTCCCTCACAGCTGACAGTGCATCGCCAGAGACTGTGATATCCGGAACGTCCAGAATCTGTATCTTCGCGCCTTTATGCTGCATTATGCCGGGAACGATCTCCATGAAGTATGGGTCATCGCTCGTCCTAGCCCCAGTCAGTTTGTTTACAAGCGTTGATTTTCCTGCGCCAACCGGTCCCACGAGCGCGACTGTGGAATCGCCCGATTTTTTAACACCGCCACCTTTTCTGGATTTGGCAGCTGCTCTCTTCTCCTGCTCCTCCCGCAGTCTGGCTATCTTCGCCTTGAGGCGACCTATGTGATGCTCAGTCGCTTTGTTCTTCTGCGTCCTGAGGATCTCCTCCTCCAAGGCGCGTATCTCTTCTTCGATGCTCATCGAGCTGGCTCCATTTCTGCGGCTAAATTATTGAATCCTGAGGGTGAAAAGACGACGATATTTGCTAAAAGCATTTCGATATCCATCTGGAGGTGCCCGGGTGATGACATTCCGATAAGATCTCTATCCGAAGCCGCTTTATTAGAATACCTCTCAGCTCGCTGAGGTTGGGATATAATGAAGCGAGCCCGCCAGCTATGCCAAAAACGTTGAAGGATCGAGTCCGTGAATGTCCACACTGCGGATTAAGACTCGATCGAGATCATAAAGCTTAACGAACACCCTCGGACTGGGGGTATAGGCGGGGGAGATATCGGATAATTGGATCGACAGAGTCGGAGCGCAGGATGCTCCACAGCTTGCTGTGAGGAGGTCACACGTGAATTATAAAAGCTTGAATCAGATCTTAGTTTATGATCGAGCTCAGGAGCGATCCTTATGTCCTCAAGCCGAGAGTGGCCCCGCCAACAGAGAGCGATTTTAGGATACACCTGAACATCGGATGGTGTCGCGGTGTGCTTTTCAACGTCGTCGCGCTAAAGAACTCCGTGGCGATAGTAGAGTACGATGCCATACTCTGGTCGGAGGACTCTATAATGTTCGTCGAGTACAAGGACTCGGTGGCTGCTTACAAGAGCCTCTCTGCGAGGAGAATTCAGCAGATGGGCAGCCTGGCGAAGAACATCGCCAAAGGTTTGGGGTATAAGAGATACTGCTTCGTAGTTGTTGTCAAGGATCTGCAGGAGATGACATCGAGAGGCGGCGTTGATGTGATCCCGCTGTACATGCTCGGCAGCTACGAGCCTGCTTTCTCCTCGACCTATAGCGAGATCGATTACATCGACAAGCTGGTGGCCAAGTACAGCCGCGAGGAGAAGCTGGATTTCGTCAAGGAGCTGGAGAAGCTCAAGAATATGATAGAAACAGGTCTTGTATGAGAAAGCGGCGGTGGCAGCAAATATTGGATGTGCACAGGGGATTAGGGATGAGAGGATACGCAACGGCCTACGGCGCAGCCACTGTGCTGAACGCGATCGCGAACTGGAAGGGCTCGGCATTCGCCATATCTCTGAGAACATCTGCTGAGGTCGAGCTGAACGACTCAGGTAGAGTCATGGGTGATGTGCCAGGCATCGATACAACGCTGATCGTCAAATGCGTGGAGCACGCGCTCAGAAGCCTGAATCTGAGATACGGTTGTGTGGTGAGGACGAGAAGCGAGATTCCGGTTGCAAGCGGTCTCAAGTCCAGCAGCGCCGCCGCGAACGCAGCAGTTCTCGCCACATTCGATGCCTTGGGGGAGGAGATAGATCTGATCGATGCCGTACAGCTGGGAGTAAATGCAGCTCTCGAGGCCGGCGTTACAGTCACAGGAGCTTTTGATGACGCATGCGCATCGATGCTCGGCGGCGTTGTCGTCACAGATAACATAAGGAGAGCTCTTCTTAAAAGAGAGGCACTGCGATCAGAGGTGGTTCTTCTTGTTCCGGATGAGCAGTTCTTCTCCAAAGATGTTGATATCACGAGATCCAGAGCCCTTAAAGGAGTCGCGGATATCGTATTCGATATGGCGATGAAGGGCGATTACTCAATGGCCATGACCTTGAACGGTCTTTTGTACTGCAGCGCCCTTCGCAGGTCTGCAGAGCCCATAATCCTAGCGCTTCAGGCCGGCGCGAGGGGCGCAACCCTCTCAGGCACCGGCCCGGCTTATGTCGCGCTCGTCGATGACGAGCGTGTCGATGATGTTTGCGAATCGTGGGCGTCTCTCAGCGGAAGGATCTTAAGGACAAGGGTCGAGAATAGCAGCGCCAGAATCGGGAGAGGAGATCTGTTTCAGGAGGAGGGAGCATGAGCTTATCAAGGCATAGAGAAGAGGTGCAGAAGATCGACGAGGAGATAATCAGGCTCATACGGAAGCGGATGGCTCTTGCGGAGGAGATCTACAGGGATAAAGCAGAGCTGGGTCTTTCGATATCAGATCCGCAGCAGGAGGCCCTCGTGCTCAGCAGAGCGGTGGATATGGCCACAGAGCTCGGTCTGGATCCAGCAGGCATAAAGAACATATTCCATATCCTAATAGAGATGAGCCTGCAGAAGCAGCACGGCCTGCGAGGCGAAGATAACCTCCCATGAGCATTTGGCGCCCAGACAGTCTGTGCTATCTCTCTAGAAGGCGCAGCTTTTGAAATCCGCTGCTGTGTTGATTAAATATTCGTGGCCGATATCTGCTGCCTTGCATCCACGCAGGGGATGAAAATAGGCCATATGGGATCCTGTTTTCATATCAACCTGGATGACCCAACGTCACCCATCCCAATGTCATCCAAGGGAATGGAAATTGTCCGGAGGCTTTCCGTACAAGAAGATCGTAGATAGATGCTGTGTTGAACGATGTTCCGAAATCCAATAGCATAGGGCTAATCCACACTAATCAAAATTTTGATATGAATCGATAGCTAAAGACCACATCACATCGAATTATTCAACACAGCAGAGGTCAATTGCGGCGGCGCACCCCCAGCGAGCTGTGTGGTATTCTAATAAAATAAAGCACGTTTAAGATTGGATGCCTCTTGCCGATCAATTCGGGATGAATGTCAGCAGAACCTATCTCCCTCGATATCCTCATCGGTTTCTCTCTTGATATCCTTTTTCTCCTTTTCGGAGAAATATTTCTCCCGTTCGCTATCAAGCTCCTCTCGAATGGCATCCATGAGCTCCCTCTTGATCTCGCTGTCATCTTCGAGCATCGAGACCGCAGATAGCAGGCTCTCAAGGGCAACGTGCGCCCTGGTCAAATCGAGACTCTTGCTCTCGAAGGCTATGCCCTCCCTGTAGAGAGCATCTATTTGATCTGGAGGAAGGTTCAGGGCTGTTGCAGCGCTTATTGCCCTTCCGTACATCTCCATAGAAATATAGTACTCAAGACCATCGCGTAGGAGCTGCTCAGCCTCCTCCGGGCGGCCGGCGTTCTTTGTGATCTGTGCGGCCCATAGGTAGTCTCCAGCATCCACCAGAATGCCGATTGCCCTTTCTATCATGCCGTGCTCTCTGCAGAGCACAACCGCATACTCGATCTCGTTTGCGTTCAGGAGGAGCTCTATTGCATCATCAACAAGCTCATCGGGCAGGTCTCTCAGATTCTTTATAACGTACTCAAGCCTCTGGTCGGGCCTCATATCCTCAAAACTCTCTGTCATTTGAGATTCCACGTTTAAAGAGATACAAACGGCTCTGAGACGAGCCGTTGCATGCAATTACATCCTTATCATCTGTTCACAAACACAATCCCTACTCTGCGGGCTCAAATCTCTCTGCAAGCCTCTTCATGACATGCGGAAGCGTTGTGTACTCCATATCCTCCAGCGGCAGTCTGTGCGGCTCGAATGGCCCATGCGCTCTCATGTAATCCGTGATCTCAAGCACCCGCATTCTTGTGAGATCGAAGGCGACGTCTGCAAAGAGATCCACCGGTCCTATCAAGAGGCCATTGCAGAGCTGGAATCCCGCGGCTATCACCCTTGGCGGGCCGTCAAACCTTGTGGGATGGGCGTCATCAAAAGCACACGGCATCAGAGGGCCGTTGTGAGAGCCACGCATCCAGCCGGAGACGAGATGTCCGAGGGCGAAAGGCTCAAGCACCTCTCCGAGAGCCGGGAGCCCGGATTGCGCTCTGACAAGAGCAACCGGATCGTCCTTGCCTACATAAGTTCCGGCCGTCTGATAGAGCTTCTCGGTGCTCACCACTGCCACAGGCTCCTCAGATGGTAGCTTACCGCCAGGCTTGGGGTAAACCCTTTTAATGACGTATCTGCTCTTCGCCCCGATGAGCGCCAGGATGTCGTACATCTCCTCCGGGCTTGACATGAAGACCTTCTTATGGTCCAGTATATCCCATATCTCGAATATGAAGCCGTGATGTAACGTTGGATCTATCACAAGACCTGCTGTGTTGAATGGATCCGCGAACATCCTGAAGACGGGGAGATTGAACGCACCAGGCTCCGTCTTGTCCATCATGAACGCGACAAGCGGCTCTGCTCCGCGCTCTGTGAACTGCATCTCTGCCACACCCGGCCCCATTCCACGGATGTTGCCTGAGAAGGCATCGCATAGCAGGTCCTGGCCCGCACCGTAGAGCTTGAGGCTCTTCGCTTCCGCGGTGGCCTTCTCGAATGCCTCCCATGCTATTGCATGTATCTCTGCCTCATCAGTTCCGAGCTTGTGGGTCATGAGAAGCTCGAGATCATCACCACATGCCATGACCTTGAAGTCTATGAGTGTTCCCGCGGATTTGGCCTCTGAGAGGACCTCCTCGGCCTTATCGATAAGCGCCGGATGTACTGAAGCATGCCCCGGCCAACCGCCGACATCAGCCTTGATCAGGCTTACAGTTATCTTGCTCATGATTACAACTCCTAGTGTAAAAAGAGAGGACCACATAAAAAAGTAATCCATAGATGCTCTGGAACTGCCCGACTAATCGAGCAAAGCCGTCA
>CAZMZV010000040.1:0-14901 GCA_964570975.1 uncultured Methanotrichaceae archaeon
GCATATCTGGCGTCGTTCTTTTTTGATTTAAAGCTTTCTTGGAACTTGGATTTTGGCCTTTAATTTCAGAACCTCTTGCGTACACGAGCTTTATAAAGGTCGACGAAAACTTCGGTTTTTGCCGGACTAATTTTGTGTGAGGTCTAAAGCGGCTGTGGTTGATGCTTGCCTGAACCTCATATGACATTAGATTTTCTCTCAGGAGACTTCTCACCAAGATCGACGATCTCTCTGATGCACCTTTCGCACAGCTCATAGATTCTCACTTTATCTCCAGCCTCTATGGCGGATTTGATCTTGGCTTCCATCTCGAGACGTTGAACAGCATCGATCTCAAGCTCAAAGACGCTGTATTGCTTCCAGGCACCGTAGCTCTCCAGTATCTTAAATACACGGTTGCGAATACGATTGTCGCTGATATCGTATGTAACGACCAATCTCATTTTCGGAACTCCAGAGGATAATACTCCTTGAGCTCTCCAGTTATAGCCTTCCGCAGCAGTATCGCCTGCATCCTCACAGCCCTTCTTCTGCTAACCTTATAATCAAACCTCGGATGCGTGAACTCTTCCTGCATGTACTCGTCAAACCTCTGCAGATAATCTTTGAACGCATACTCTTTCAGGTGATTGTTCAGCTGAAAATCCTCGTGCTTTAAAACACCTCTGTTTATAAGCCTCAACACAAACGCATCGCAGAAGATAGGACGAAATTCCTCAAGAAGATCAAGCGCCAATGCTGGTCTGCCATGCCGGTCTGCATGTAGAATCCCAAGAAATGGATCCAGATTGTATTGTCTCAAGGCGCTCAATACCTCGCTCTTCATCATGCTGTACGTCAGGGAGAGCAGAGCATTCACATGATCCTCCGGCGGCCTCCTGCTCCTCCGTTCAAAACTCCAGTCCTCAGGAAGACACAGCTTTAGCATGCTGAAGTATATCTCAGCAGCCTCCCCCTCGATACCTCTAAGCTCATCGAGATCTGAAGCTTTTACAGCGCTGTCCTCAAGCTCCTCTAGGCGATCATCTGACACATCTCTCCGGCACAAGATCGTCCTGGAGTTCCTTATCTTCGCCTTGATAATCGCCCTGGCTATGCATAGGGAGCCGCGCTCCGAGAGGGCATATTGCCTTCTTCGCACCTCTGCTATTGTGTTCTTCTCTGGGACAAAGCTGCCGCGATATTTGCCGTTTTGGGTGAAGTAGTTCAGCACGATCCCGTGCTCGTTGGCCCTGGCTACAAACGGTGTGGTGAAATTGACGTTCCCGAATATGTTTATCGTGTCGATCTCACCCATGGGAAATGATGCTATCTCGCCCTCATCCTTCACATAAACGACGATCCTTCCGCCCTCCACTCCAACCTGAGCACCCTGACGGGTGATATAAACAACGCTGTTCTCAAGCAGCCCCTCACTTGCTTTTGTCATCAACCACCCTCCAGCATCTCGGTCTCCTCAGGCATGCAGTACTGCACCGTGCTGCATTTCTCGCACTTCCTCCTGTTCTCATTGAAATCCGGAATCCGGTCGATGCTCATCTTTCGTATGGCATCTACAACCTGAATCACCCGTCTTCTGTGATAATCCGTGATCTCGATTGCATATCTCTCATTGTTGCCAAATAGATAGATGTAGCCCATCGGAACGGGTTTTCCCAGATATTCCTCTAGGAGAAGGCAGTAGCCAGCTAGCTGAATCTCATCGTTCTCGTGATAGGAATATCCCCTCTTACGTTCGATGGGCGTTAGAATAGAGCCACCACGAAAATTCTTGACCTCGAGCACGTCTATCTTGCCATGAAGACCGAGTTTGTCAGATCGCAGATAGATCTCCTTCACCCACCCCCCTCTTCTAGACTGGCTCTCATGCTTTATCTGGCCATCCTTCAAGTAATAATTCATCTCTATTGTATCGAAATACGTTATATAATAATATCTTCTGGGACAGTAGAGATACTGATTGATGTCTCCGACATTAACAAGCTCATCTTCTATCATATTCTTCCTTAAGCAGGCAATCGATGTAGAGAGCCTCATGGCCAAAAGCGATGCTCTTTCCACCCTCATACGGATAGAGATAGAAGAAATCGCCGAGATTGAATTTCGCCTTCAGATAGGAACTATTTTGATTTATCATCCTGCAGAATATCCTGTACTCTCCGAGAGTGTCATTCAGATACGCTATTGATGGAATTGATGGCTCTACGATCGCCTTAAAGCCCGATACCATCCTTGGATTTCTGAGATGTTCCTGTGTGTTGAACATGATCTCTGCGTAATGTTTGTTGTTGATGCCGGACAGGCTGACCTTCCGCGTATAATCTACTGTGCCCTTGTACCAGCAGAAGCCCGCCGCGAACCTCTTCATAAGATCGTATCTCTCTTTGTAAACCTCGTACTCATCCTTGTAGTTCTTTCGAATTTGTGCTAGAAATCCCGTGGGATTCATGAACTCGACATCTCCCCGCCTTAGGAGATACATGAGATCATAGAGCTTTAGACGGCTCTCAGCCTCATCAGTTGCATCGAAAACCAGTGCCTGTAGCCTGGCACCTCTGTAGCTCAAAAGGCCCTCTTTGAGCTTGTCAGATTCCACCATCAACGCAGTCCATACATTTTCGTCTATCTCCCTATCCAGGAAGTGTTTTTCTAGTATGCTTAGAGTTCTCAGCCACTCCTCCCCCTTAACCTCCTCCGGCATGCCCTTAGACTGATGCTCTTCCCCCAGTGAGTCCCTCCAGGTGTCGCCCTCTATTCTGGCCTTGAGATACAGAAATGCCTCCTTCGGCGAGTACCTCTTGGAGTAACTCGATAGATCCAGGCTCGACTCGATTACCTTCTCCGCCTCTCTTGCGAGCTCCTGGCGTGTGAGCGAGCTTTTGGATTTGAGATGATCGTAAAATGCAGATGGCACAAAACATACAGCCTCGCAGATCGTTTCTTCAGGCTTGTTCCTCAGGCGGCCTATCCTCTGGAGAAGCTGGCTCTTCGAGTACGCGGAGAAGACGAGACGATCCACATCGAAGTCTATGCCGACCTCCACAGAAGAGTTTGAGACCAAGACATCGAATCTCTTCAGTTTCTCAGCGGTTGCCTTATGGAGGCCATCTATCCTTTCCACAACAAAATCCGGCATCTTCTCTTTGAGAGCTCTGAAGATCTCATCCACCTCGTAGATTCCATCGAGTATGAATACGGTTCTTGCCCTCCTTCCGTCATCGAGCGGTCTGCGACAGAACTCCACGAAGTAATCGATATCCTCTTTGATGAGCTCATACGTCTTGAATACAGATCCGCTCCTCAGCTCCAGCCTGATCTTGGGCAGAACTGGATGCCCCTTAGACGATGATAAGGGCGTGCTCTTGTCTTCCAGAACCTCAACGTTCAGCCCGACCCTCTTCGCCCTTTCAACGATCTTTTGGTTCGGTGTGGCACTCAGAAACACAAACTTTTTTAGCCTGCTCCTTTTGTCATCGCAGATCTCGTGAGCCACGAATAGAAGCATGTCGCTCTGCTTTACAGATGCAAGATGGAATTCGTCTACAACCAAAAGATCGACGCTCCTGATCAGCTCTCGTAAATTGTAATCGCGATATGCATTCTTCAATGCAAGTGTGAGTATGTCTGGATTCATCAGAAGTATGAGACCTCTGCCGCGGCCTTTTCTGATTATCCTGCTGAGAAGCTCCCCTTTTGTTAGACCCTTCTCATCCGGATAGTTCCTCTTCTCTTCAGCGAGAAGATCGGCCGTCACCGCCTGTACATGATAATCCCTATTATCGTAATAGCGTTCTATTGTGCGTCTGACCTGCATCTCCTGATCTGTTACAAGAGCATTCGTCGGATGTATCACTATGGCCTTCAGCTTCATATCCAGAACAGGTTTCAGCCAGGAGATCGTCTTTCCAGAGCCTGTGGGGCTGAAGTTGAACAGGAAGAGCAAATCCTCATTCTTGATCAACCTCTCGCTCTCGATCTGGTGGGAGAAGGCCTTCATATTCCCCAGATAGTCATGATCGGTCCTCTCAAGACGAACGCCATCAAGATCCAAAAAAGTCATCTGTCACACTCCTCTTCTCATCTCTTCTTCCTCAGAAACTCCAGCCTGTAGGGAAGCACGACATCGTTTCCATCGGAACGGATGCGAATGTATTCCCCTTCGTACCGAGCTTGGAGGATGATCGGCGTGGGGCGCATTCTTATCGATATCAGATCCCCGATGGGCTCTCCATCATAGTCATAAATTCCGAAAGGATGGTTGGAGAGGAACTCTCCAGAGCCGCGCTCGCACTCGAGAATTCTGGTTGTCACCTTGGCCTTGGACCTCTTCTTTCCGAGCCTGATGTATCTAGGAATCGCAGAGGCCAAAGATTCAGCCTCTCCATCGTAAAGAAGAATGTATGCTGTGAAGAGATTTTGCTGGTTTAAAACCCTCTCCCTGCCGAACTGTGGAATGTTCTTCCCTCTGTACGGATTGTTCTTATCCTGCGCGCTCCAGTTCTTCGCAGCGTATCTGTGAGGTCTGGCATTCCAGTTGCTTACCGAGTGCCCACCGATATGTATTGTAGTCTTAGTATCTAAATTCCGAAATACATGTTTCACATACTCCTCGACTGGCTCTCTCCTGGCCGGCGTGATGTAGAGCTTTTTGCATATCCCTGCTGTATCTTCGAGGTAAGATGGGCGGTTTCCGCTGTTGATGTACTTCCCCGATACAAAGCCAAATGCATAATGGAGCGCGGTGTTCAAAATGAAATCTCCGGCATCCACTAGATCGCCCACCTCCCTCGAGGCGTAAAGGGTGCGATCGAGGGTCTCAATTGTGCATTTCACAGCTGAGATCCTCTCATTCAGAGGCTGCTTCTTCTCCTTTTCTTCCTTTTGCATTCTTATTCACGCTCTTGAAGAACCTTGAGGCTTTTTCCTTCTGTATCTCCAAGGCCTCCTTAACGAGATCTGCTGTTATCGATCCCACCAGATCCTCTCCAGCATTTACCGGCTTTATGTTCATGCCTTTTATCTCGTCATCAAACGCTTTTTTTGTCAGATCTTTGACGATCTCTATATTGAGAACAGAGCTGTAGAGTACCCTCTTTAGGTTATCAGCAGTTATACTCCCGCTCTCATCTTTCGCAAGCCTGCGCGCAACCTCCTGAGAGAGATAGAGATTTGCAGGCCCTTCTTCGATCCCCTGATATATTCCAAGAATATGGTTCTCCACCCTTCCTATCCTGGATGTGACGGCTCCATATCTCTTGTTCATCTTTGTTACTCCCAACACGAAGATGAGCTCCTCAAGGGTTACATCTCTGAGAGTGACAACACAAGGAAACACCGTCCCAGGCATGATAAAGTCAGGCTCCCTGATAGCGGTGGTAGCACCTTTTGCGAAAGCATCTCCCGGAGCGTTCTGGAACTTCTCCTCCACGATCACACTCGCATCTCTTATAGAGTAGGCGGTATCGTAAATAACCCTGGATGTGACCGAGATCGCATCTTCACCGGCCGCGCTACCGTAGAGTATTGATTCCGGAGACTCCGGGTTCATCTCATTGACGCTCATCGTGTCCTCTATGCCAAGCAGATTCCTCTGGAGCTCCTTGCCCTTCCTTCGGTCGCTTCCTGTCTGTTTCCTCTTGAACATCATCACAGGAGAGTACTCAACAAATCCGTCATCTGCTGCGATTCCGACATTCGTTATATCGGCATCCTGTCCGTTGGTCGTGAATATCGCGCTCGACTGGAGCTCCCTGAGCAGCAGGATGTGGACGTAATGAGCGCTCGGCTCGTTTATGAGCTCCTCCACCAATCCCTCTCTCAGTTCCCTTCCAAATTTCTCTTTGATTTCATGGTAGTTCATACACTCGCCTCCACATCTTCTTGAGTGCTAGATCTCTTTTCATTCCAGTACCTTCTGCGAATATTCAAGGTCGCAGAATAATAACCGTCTGCAAGGTTGTTTGCCATCTTCTTCAGCATTCCAGGCTTTCCATTGCAAATTCCGTTTAGAATCTCCTCAACAAAGTACTGGGCGAAGGCATCAGCCTTCTCATCCAGCCCCTCTCTTCTCGGCACGAATGCCTGATCCTCGCCCATCCTCTCGAGGGTCTTCTGTATCCTTCCTGAGACCGTCGATCTGTAGTCGCATTTCGATAGGTCTATTCCACGGAGCTCGGTCACCGCCTTCACGGCCTCTCTAAAGAGACGCTCTACAGCGTAAGGTTTGTATCCCTTCGGCTGGGCGATCTCAAAACCGAGCTCTGCCAAACGACATATTCTATCCTGGATATCCATAAACTCACCTCTTTCTTACTTCATCCAGAAATGTAGCCTCATCCAGCAGATAATGTACTTTAGTTTCTCCTTCTTTCACATTCTCAGCGTTTCTATAAATCATCTTCAATAAATATGAGCCGGGCAGGATCTCATCTCTGAATACCCGGAGATACTTTGGGAAGAGCGAGTCCTTCATCTTGGAGCCATATCCGAGGCGTATTAGCGCGCTTGCGGCCTTCATACATCTCTCGAGCTGTGAGAGCGATACCAGCCTGCCAAAGAAGTTCATCGCATGGGAATCGATGGAATCCAACGCCACGAACTCTTTAAAGTCTCTTCCGCGCATCGTCGTTATCGGCGAATGGCTCACCACAACCCTCATGCCTGTGTAGGCCGCCATCACCAGAGCAAGATACGTGCCGAAGAAATGGAACTCCGTGGTGTTCTCAGATGGCTTGTAGAATACCATACATGGATTTCCGACCATATCGAAATTCTGGGCCATGTACTGTATCATATCCCGGCCCTTCTTCTCCCCGCTGGCAAGCTCTTCGATCCAGGAATCGTAAAAATCGATTTTGATATCAGATGAGCCGCCCACATACTTCGATTTGAATATCTTCTCCGCCAGCCTCTCCATCCTTATTCCAGACTCTCCATTGAAGAGATGGAGGATACTATGAGCAAGCTCCCAGGATTCTGGCGTGAAGAAATAATCCGGGATCATGTGGATGTATAGCATCTCGTCATTAGAGCCTCTTTGGATCTTGTATCCATTCTCTCTCAAAACCAGCTCGACACCGCATGGCACACATGCGTATATGCTATCGGGTTTCGTCTTGCCTGCAAATATCCTGTTACTGAAATTGAACCCCAGTCCGGAAACTGTGGTTGATACCTTCATATCATCTTGCTTCAGAAGAGTTCCTCTGTTGCAGAGATTGCATAATCTTCCTATACCGCTTTTGCTATATTCTTTATACGGATCGCTGAGATCGGATTCAGAGACTTCTGATATCATTCCATTTACGGATAGCGTCTCATGAATGTAAGCTGTAAGCTCCTTTCTGAAAATCTCAGTCTTTTTGGATGAGAACTCATCCCAGCCATCGATAGCGGTGAGATGCTTCCATATCCTGTCGCAGAGTCTAGGTGATACCTCTGCGGGCTCGAGATTCTTAAGCTTTACACCATCGTATTCCTGATCAAGAACGCATTTGGCTATGGCGTAAGCGTACTCCCACTTACCGCCGCTCGTTAACTCATCTTTTGGGGCATTCAGGAGCGCATTCTTCAAGTCCTCAGGAACACCCCACGCGTCGCAGCTCCATTCGATTGCTTTTTTGTAATCTTTTATCATCTCGGATACGAAAGACTTGTGAACAGCGTAGATGGCTCTTGCATACTCCATGATGGCTCTCTTATCCTCATCTGAGAGATCTGCGTTAATGCCAACAGCTTTTAGTGAGCGCTCTATGTTAGCAATAGAATCCTTGGAGAGCTTTTTACTCATACGCGCAGAAGTCAACGCCTTTTCTATATACGCATGCAAAACTTTATCGTATCCGCTGAAAAAATAATATTTTTCACTTAATCTATAACAGTTAATATTTCCTTGAATATCCACATTCTTGACGAGTGAATCCACATTTGAGAGCCCTGGCGTAGAGTTTTGTATGTTTTTCTCCAGATGATCGTATACGCGATTCACGAAATCATCAGAGATGCCCGCTCTTTTCGTGCCCTTTCCCAGGTACACGCATCCATCCTGGTATGCCATCAGCATTACAAGCCCCATGTCCTCCAGGACCTGGGCAACAGATTTGTTCAGAAGCCCTGTGAGTATTCCCTTGACATCATCAAGCCGGTGATACTGCAGGTTCAGCTGCTCCTCTGCCCTGTCCATAGGGAAGCCATCTCGAAGAGCTCTCAACGATCTCTCAGAGGCAGCCTCCTCTGGTGATGTGCAGCTTGCCATCGTGTCCATGAGATACAGAAAAGGCTCGAGGTCCATGAATCGTGAGGTTCTCACATCAGGCCTAGAGAGTCTGCTCTTGTGAAGGGCGACGGCGACAGAATAGTAATCATCATCTTCCAGATCTGGTGCGAACTCGCGGAGGTGCATCTCCTCTACATAGCTCTTGACCCTATTCCTGGAGATCTCGAACTCTTTATCCATGCTCTTATTGCCATCGCTTTCCTCCTCATCCAGCTTATGGAGATCGTGTACCACGAAAAGAGCTATGCAATCCTTGAGTTCGGCTTCATTTAATGCACTTACGTTTAGCTGCTTGAGAGCATCATTGAAGCGAAGCAAAAAGAACACGCCATTGCGAATGTGGTTGAGCATGCTCTGATCAGTCTTTCCATACTCGATGCTCTTAGCAGTTCTAAAACTCATACCGCTTCTCACAAGATTGAAGTCTACGATCTTGAGGTAGTCCTTTAAAATCCTGTAATTGATATTTTCTGAGATCTCTTCCTCAGGGAGTTGCTGCGAGAGCAAATTTCTCCTTTCAGGATCTCTTAGGATATCCTGAAAAGCTTCTGCTACCATAATTAATCACCACAGCGGTCTTATACACATCTTTTACTTGCAAGCTTATTTTGTGCTTGCATTTTGGCTGGACGAGGCAGCAATGATATATTGGAGCTCGAACCATCATAACAATAAGGACTTCATCTATCATATAAACCTATCTATTGTAGCAACGTTATCTTTTTAATGCAAGTAATAACTAACTGTATCTCAGGAATGCAATGGTTGTACCCATTTTATCTTGGATAATCTTCTTCTACCCCCAGGTTCATCTCAATTCCGATGCGAAGAAGCTGTTTGCTTTTCATGCTGGCTACTTGCGCCCTCATATCCAGCGCACTCGGCTGGGTGCACATCTCCTACGGGATCGCAGAAGGTCCAAAAGCAAGCGAATTCTTGTTGACATCACTACACCCGGCGATGTACGGATTCAAGACCGAGGATATGGTGGGCGTATTCTCCATAGAGAAGAAGGTCATACTCGCGGCCGGATCATGTGGGGAGGGTGGGAGCGATATCTCCGAGCCGAATGCGAGCGATGTGAGGCTCGGACCGAGGGTTCTTGGCCTCTCTGTGGATCCGCAGGTGCTGAATACAAGTAGTAACGAGCCACTCAACTTATCTCTGAGGCTCTCCGAGAATGCTACGATCCCTCCTGTGATAAGATTGGTTAGCCCATCAGGCGGCATGTCCGCGGAGGCGGTGCTCAATGCCGAGCTCAGCAGTACTCTAGGTGCAAACGACACAATAGGCGTGAATTACTCCGGCTCGATCTCGCTCTCGGACGATGTCGAGCCTGGTAGATGGAGGATTGCGAGTCTCATCGCCTACGATTCAGAGGGCCACAAGATCCTTCTCGGAGAGGACGAGCTCAGAGCAATGGGATTTCCCACATACGTGGAGGTCCTGAGCAGAGGACGGAGCCCTTTCCATTCCTGACCCTTTGATGATAGTTGAAGTGTCGGACGAAATAACATAATCGAGGAGCACCTCTGAGGCCATAGATCGAAGCGGGTTATCCTGCTTTTATTCGTTCTGTGTTTTTGTAACTATTTTCGAAATGACCAGTACATCCTCTTCGAGGCAAACGTATATCCTGCGCCTTTCGAGCTCGGATATCAGAGAATCGATTATATCCTCCATCGGGTTTATCCTTTTGACTGATATGCCTCTCCAGCGCTCGAAGAAGCCCGTGATCAAGTTCTCACCGAACTCCATTTCAGGAGGCCTTACGATCAATTCCTCAAGATCATCAAGCGATGTTCCCATCTCCCTGGCCGTCTCCTCCAGAAGAGCCAAACAGTCTGCAACAGCCAAGCAGCAGGAGAGATGGTCATCGCCTGCCCTCAATCTCCAGATCCTGCCATACGCCTCGAGCTCTTCCAATTCTCCAGTCGAGCTATCTTTCATTGCGGATACAACCCTCTCAATCATCTCCGCGACCCGAGCTGCAATGCGTGGCGGTATCTCACTCATAGTTGATTAGTAGATCCTCATTTTTTGCATATACATTTTGTGACAGACCTTTCTATCAAACGCTATCTGCAGTGCTAACGATCTTATCGATCTATCCCGAAGATCTAAGCGGTTTTTCAAGCTGCCTTCGTCGATCTTTTATTTCTTTGAGCTCAGCTTGATAATAGCCTCTGCAAGGTCTCCTTTGCATTCGATCAGCGCGCTCCTCGCCTCCTCGGGGCTTGCTCCGGTCTGAGAGGCCACGAGCTCGACATCCTCGGGCGCTATCCTCGGTATCTCCACCACATCACCGGATATCTGATAGCTCTTGTTGCCCTGTGCCTCCATCACGGCCACAGAGGCGTTTTTTATCACAATCTCCTTATCAGATGTCCGTATCACAACCTCTTCCACACCCTCTATCTCGTCTATGTTTATACCCATGCTCTTGAGCATGCCCTTCATCTTCTTCGGACTCATTCCCCGGCCGCCGATACCTGGAAACATCAGATCACCTTGAGCTCAATGGAGATGGTTGGATTTATCCTTATCTGGATCTGCTCGGATGAAAAACATCCGCGAGGAGCAAAAGCTCTTGAATGCTCTTCGATCTCTGCGCTATCGAATGAGCAGGCTTTATGTTCGAAAGCTATCGATTTCATCAAATTCGGATTCGCTTGAATTGTCTTTACGATATCGAAAAAACGCTCATGGCCCAACGGCTGCCTATGTGGATGAAAATGATTCAAAGGCATTTTCATACCAAACCTTCCCGACCAACCGCTCATCGATGCGAATGAAAATGGTTCGCGGTTCGGAGACGTTTTCGTACCAATTCAAAAGGTATTCCGCACAGCATATACAACACAAAATATGTAGAGTTCCGCGCTCAGCGAAGCCCGACGCGGCACTGTTGTACCATCCCTTTTGAGTTTACTGGAGATCTCCAAAGTTAATCGAGTGGTAGGCAAAATTATTTAATTAATTTTATGTTATCACTTACGATCTTCAATGCGCAGAAGTTCCCGCACATTGTACATGCCCTGCGATCGGAAGGCTTCCGCTCCTCTCTGATCTGCCTCGCGCTCTTTGGATCTATGGATAGATCAAACTGTCTATCCCAGAGCATATCCCTTCTTGCCCTTCCCATCTCAAGATCTTTATCCCTTGCTCCGAGCTTTATCATATCCCCTATGTGTGCAGCTATCCTTGCTGCGATCACACCTTTACGCACATCCTCTGGAGTTGGAAGCGCTAGGTGCTCTGCAGGCGTTACATAGCAAATAAAATCTGCACCGTATGCGCTTGATAAGCTCGCTCCAATCGCAGATACTATATGATCATAGCCAGGCGCAATATCTGTAACCAAAGGGCCAAGCATGTAGAAGGGGCGTTCATTGGTCATGCGCTTCATCACGACTACGTTCGACTCAATCTCATCAATTGGTATATGCCCTGGCCCCTCGACGATTGTTTGAACGCCTGCAGCCTGCGCCCTGTCCGCCAGCTCAGCATTTATTATGAGCTCCTGTATCTGAGCTCTGTCGGTTGAGTCGTGAATAGCTCCTGCGCGCATACCATTCCCAAGACTCAAAGTGACCTCATGCTCTTTGAGGATCTCGAGCAGATAATCAAAGTCCTTGTAAAGGGGATTTTCCTTACCGTTATGGAGCATCCATGCTATCATGAATGCGCCTCCCCGGCTACACAGCCCTCCGAATCTTCCGCCTTGTAGCTTAAGTCTATCCAAACAGATTCTGTTTATGCCCGTATGTATCGCCATGAAGTTCGTTCCCATTCTCGCCTGTTCGTCTACTGCCCGGAAGAGATCGTCCTCTGACATATCGACGCCTGCGCCGTACTTTCTTATGGCCTCGATGAATGCTTGATAGAGTGGAACGCTTCCAACACTCAAGCTCGTGGCCTGAATGACCCTTCGCCTGATCTCTCTGAGATCTCCGCCCGTGGAGAGCTCCATCAGCGTATCAGCTCCTGCCTCTTCGGCAACACGAGCCTTCTCGACCTCCATATCGATATCCACGATGTCTGTGCTTGTCCCAATGGAGGCATTAACCTTTGTACGGAGGCCTTTTCCTATTCCAACGGGTCTTACATCCCTATAAGGTGAGAGTGGGATTACGATTTTGCCGCTTGCCACGCCTCTGCATATAAACTCCGGCGTTTTGCCCTCCGACTTGGCTACATACTCCATCTCAGCTGACACTCTTCCTGCAATAGCATCTTCTAGTATAGCCATGGCATCACCAATGCGAAGAGCACAATTTTTTATTTAAAGTTTTTTAAACAGAAAACTTTACAAGAAAACAAATAAATTTGATCATTTTCCTTTAAACAACTTAACACAAGCGAGGATCTCTATACTTCGAGAAGAGATCGCTATGAGATCACACCGGCGCGGAAGCAGGCGCCGAGTATGCAAATATCATCCTCCGGGCCGAACTGCTCGAAGAGATCGCATGGCGACTCTTTGTAACAAGGCATATCGTGTATCCTGCAGATGGCGATCTCGCCGGAGAAGAGCAGATGCGGACAGCGCTCTCCTGCCTTCTTGAATACCATCGGGGAGGGATGAGATTCATCGAGCGTTCCATCCGGTTTTATTGCATCTGGATTAGGAATCGCAACATCCAGATAGATACAGCAGCATCCGCATCTGAGACAGATCATGACCGTCACATCTCCTGGAGATGACTTACGCATTTCAAAGACCATAATTACTATGAATTTGGTAGATGGGTACTTTGGAGAAAGAAAAATCTATTGGGATGAAAACCTAACTCTAGATTCGCAAGGAGGTGTCTTATGAGGGTTATCGCGCTTTCAATTCTTTTGGTTTTCGTGCTGGCCCTTGCAGTGGTAGTTGGAGATGCCCAACAGCAACTGAGCGGTGCCTTCGGCAGATCCCTCCTCCAGAGCATGGAGGAGGAGCGCGGGGATCGAATGAATGAGACCCAGGCGAGCGGCCTCTGGTCCTGGGGATCTGTGCCAAAATGGCATATGCTCATAGGAGGAAAGCTCGAGTACATGGGCGTAGGAATGTGGTTCTATCCAGCATTCCCATTAAATAGCACTCCGATAATCGAGAACGCAAGCCTCACAGCAAAGAATGCTCCCGATTTCGCATCGCCAGAGATGTTGAATGACCCCTGGATGATAGCTCAGGTCTCAGGCCGGCCAGTGCTCTTCAGGAGCCTTATCCTGTGAGCTTCCGCTCGGCCCGAGATTTTTTAACCTAAAGATGAGATGGAGGCTGTAATGTTGATCATCCTCTGTAACAGCTCACACGACTGAAGTCGCAGATGTCTGGGGATTTTTCAAAGATATACAGCCAATGTTTGGGTCTATCACTTTTATCAACACGCTCTGGCTGTATCTTTAAAAAGGGGATAGCTCTGCATTCCTCCCGAAGTTAGAGAGCAATAGCGACCTCCAATCCGTCCGAGGACCGGCTTCGAGTCATGCCGTTCTCGATCACGCCTCGTAATACGATCATAATAAGAGATTCTTCTCGAATCCCGTGAGGTTCTCATGGCCATTCTCTCTCACGACCACCATATCCTCGATTCTGACACCGCCGATATCTGGATAGTACAGACCTGGTTCGACCGTTACCACGTTGCCAGATCTGAGCGTCTCGCCGTACTCGCTGAGCGAGGGCTTCTCATGTATAGAGAGGCCAACGCCATGGCCTGTGGAGTGGATGAAACCCTTGCCCTCACGATCTTTGTATCCGAAGTCATCGAAGGTTTTACTAACAGCAGCATGCACATCAGCGCCGCTCACCCCATCTTTTATGCATCTCAGCCCCGCGATCTGCGCCTCCATGACTGCCTGATACATCTCCTGGATCTCGATAGATGGCTCCCCACGAACTACCGTGCGGGTCATGTCCGCGAAATACCTCGTGCTCTTCGATCGGGGAAATATATCTATGACTATTGGCATGTCTGCAGGAAGCGGCCCGGAACCCCTGGAATGAGGGTTTGAGCTCATGGGTCCACCGCAGACGATCGTGTCTATTGCCTCGCATCCGAGCTCTGCGAGCTTCATATCTATCACACCCCTGATCTTCTCAGCTGTAACAGGCGAGCCGTCCAAAAGAAGAAAACCACCCGCCGGCACGGCTCTTTTCAACATCTTCAGAGCGAGATCCATCGCGGCCTCGCATGTTCTTTGTACATCTTTTATCGCTGATATCTCCTCAGGCGCCTTTATGGCCCGTATGGATTCAAAGGGATTATGCAGAAGATTTACCTCAAAACGCTCCGAGAGGCTTTTGTAAACACCAGCTGGAGCGCATTTTGACATACCCAAAATCGAGATCCCATGTGCAGAGATGAACTCCTCAAGGACCTTCATGTATGCTATCTCAACGCTCCCTAACTGCGAGATCTTTGATTTTATCGAATAATCTGATGTTGTCTCAACGACATCCGCCTGGGATTCGATCTCTGCCCTCGATTTCTCCATGCTCGAGACCAGGAGGTATATTCTGTCGGAGACGAGCGCTGCGAATCTATCACTCGACAAGAATCTCGAAGCATAGTATAGATCAGCATCACATACGCTCTCGCCGATGAGGAGTACTCCATCGACGCCGAGGCTCTTGA
>CAZMZV010000041.1:0-14835 GCA_964570975.1 uncultured Methanotrichaceae archaeon
CCGGCGCGCATCCATACGATGGATCGGTAACGCCTTCGCGCCTTACGATCATCTCTCTCCGACGCTCGGCTGGAAGTTTCAAGCTTTTAGAGAGCCTCGCTCGTGAGGTCGCCATATGCTTGCTCCTACTTGAGGGCCCTGATCGCCGCGAGCGCGATCGCAAGCGTGCCCTTTTCGTCCCATCTGCCCGTGTCTATCACAAGATCGTATATGCTGAGATCGTTGATATCTATGTTGTAGTACATCTTGTACCTTCTCGCCTCGCACTCCTCCCGCGACCTCGCCTCAGATAGAGCCTCCTCCAGCGTTTTGTTCTCCCTCTTGGCTATCCTGCTGGCTCTCACATTCAGAGATGTCTTTAGCATTATCTTGAGATCTGCGTCGAGCATATGTCCCGCTAATCTTCCCTCGAAGATGCCGCCGCCCTTCTTAGCAAGGCTTCGCTGGGCGTTATCTATCATATAATCTATCTCTGGACCCAGCTCCGCGAGCCTCCCAAGCTCCTTGAGCGTGAGACCGCGATCGGCTGCGATCTTCCTGAATAGATCCCCGGAGTTTATCCATCGCAGGCCGAGCGCCTCTGAGAGCCCCTTCGCAAGCGTGCTTGTTCCAGACCCAGGTGGTCCGCTGATGGTTATTATCATTCCATACCGCCAATATCCAGTGCCTTTCGTATGATCTGAGATACCGGGATCGAGCAGACAAAGTACCAGTAGAACCAGTAGAGTATCGGCCCCCAGACGATGCGGTTGATGTTCTGCTCACCCCAGAACGGGAAGACCATGGTTATGCTGTGCTGGTCGATGTACAGATAGGCCCACATGAATAGCGGCACCGAGACGATTCCGATGTAGGCCATGGGCTTCAGCTGCATCTTCATCATCTTTCCCTGATCGCCCATCATCTCAAGCTGTTTGTTCTGGAGCTGCTGGACGCGGGCCTGATCGCCTGCTAGCTGTGCAGCCCGAAGCTCCGCCTGGAACTCCCTCATCCTGAGCTGCTGCTCCCTCAAAAACTCCCAGTCCATCGTGTATTTCTGTATCAGACTTGCATAAAGGCCTGTGATGGCAGCGAGCACGAAGAGGACCATGTGGAAGGGGAGTATCTGAGGAAGCCAGCCGATGATGAACTCCATTGCGGTGCCTATGGCTACCCGGAATTCGTGGCTCAGCATTATGCCGATGGTGAGCACGAATCCCACGCTGAGCGCAAGCGTATCTATCGACTCTATGAGCTTCGACCTCATGCACTCTCCCCGAAGATCCTCTGCATCATCGGGTACATCTCCTGTATCTGCTCGCTTGCGATCTGCTCGTAGAGCCTGTACATGATCGATACCGCGAGCAGCAGCCCAGTTCCACCCGCGCCGCCGAGAGTTCCGAGCAGGCTTGCAATGACTGTGAGTAGACCGATTATCGCTCCGCCGATGACCGTCACTTTGGGTATGTATCGCTCCATCATGCGCTCTATGATCGCCGGATTTCTTCTATGTCCTGGTATCTGGAGACCTGAGGCATAGATCTTCGCGGCTATGCTCTTAGCTCCCATTCCCGTCGTCTCGATCCAGAATATGGCGAATATTATTCCGCCTATTATAAGGAAGGCCGTATCGGTGATGACATGCAGCCATATCTGCCATCCGGCTATCGGATCAATCCCGAGCTCGACAAGGCCGGGTGTTGCTTGAGATACCATGCTGGGTATCCAGTCGCTCGGCCCGTGTATCGGGGAGAGATAGTACATCAGGCCGGATACCGGCTGTGGCGAGGTGGCGCTTATCGGAGCTCCTGTGGCTGCGTCGAACTTAGCAGATGATAGGAAGGTGCCAAGCCAGCTAGTGTATGCTGTATATACTATCCTCACTCCCTCTGATGTTGTTTCCGCGGTCGTTACAGCCCCCAGCTTCGCGGTGATGAGCGCCCCGACCATCTCGATGTTGGCTTGCAGCGCTCTCACGAGGATCATCGGAAGTACGCTCGCGTATACCAGCTTTACCGGGAACCGCCCCCTTGCACCTCTCACCCTGCTGTGAGCCAGAGGTATCTCGATCCTTGTGCTTTCAACCAATACCACTAGAAGTATTATACCGATTGTGGAGATCAAGGCGAGAAGCCCGCCTGTCACGAATACGAACTTCAGTCCCTCGGATGTGAATATCTCATCTAGACCTATCAACCTCAGCCTGATTATGGAGATCCATTTGGGTATAATCCCTATTGGTAGCCCTCCATCGCCTGTGGCCCAGTTGAACAGGCCGGTGACGAGCTGCTGGCTCACACCCGCAACTATGAAGAGACCGACGCCTGAGCCGATGCCCCACTTGGAGACGATCTCGTCCATGTAGAGTATGAGAACCCCACCGAGGCATACCTGCAGAAATATTATCAGCGAGATAACCGAGAGCGAGACGCCGAGGACCGAGGCAAGCGTCTGGTCTGGGAGCAGATATCCGCCGGTGATCTGCGGAAGCGCCTCGACAACTATCATTACGAAAACGAGGGCCTTCTGTGTTCCCTGGAATATGGCCTGATCCCGCGGATCCCTGAGGTTGAGCTTTATGATCTCAGCGCCGACGAGGAGCTGCAGCACTATCGACGCTGTCACGATCGGCCCAATGCCCAAGAGCATCAGCGAGCCGAAGGAGCCCGCGAAGAATGCTCTGTAGTAGCCGAATAGATCTATCGAATGTTTGGAGAGGCCGAAGAGGGGGACGTTGGATAGTATGAAGTACAACAGCAGTATCCCAACAGTCCAGCCGAGCTTCCTCTTGAAATGGACATGTCCGGCAGGCCTCTCTACAGCAGGCAGCCTCTTTACAAAAGGCTCTATCGCATAGAAGAAACTTTGCTGATTCATAGTATCACAGCTTCACCACCAGCGGCCTCGATCTTGCTCTTAGCTGAGGCGGAGAATGCAGCTGCTGCGACCGTTAGCCTTCTTGTGACCTTTCCCTTTCCCAGGACCTTCATGCCATGCAGCTCTATCCTGCCCTCAGGCCCAACCATCTCATCAAGCACTCCAACATTTATGGTGTTGATATCGAATGAATTGGGCCTGACAAAGCCATGCTTGCCCATCTCCTCTCCGCGTATTATCGACCTTACCCAGTGATGCTTGCAAGTGCCTGCGTTTCCACGCCCGCCTCTGGAGCCGCCGCCCCTCTGGTTCTTGTGCTTTCCATGATATGTCCTGTGACCGCGCTTCTCCTTCGTATGCTCCCTGACCATGATATCACCTCATCTTCTTTATGAGCTCGGCTATCGACTCGTGGTAGCCCAGCTCGCCCCCTTCCTTGACGGTCTTCTTTATCCCTCGGTGGCCCTTACGCGGAGGGTGCAGCCTGAAGACCGGCTTTATCCCGAAATCCTTCAAACTCGCGGCCCCTGAAGATACCGCATCAGCGAGCTCACGTATGCTCTTGTACGGAGAGATCTGACTGACCACCTCATCTGTAAGACGCCTGTTTCCGCTGAGCCTTCCGCGCCTTTCAAGTAGCATCGCCAGAAGATCGGCGTCGGCTTTACCCCAGGCGACATAGTCCTTGACCACCTGTATCATGCCGCGGTAGTGCTCGTCCTCTCTCACGAAGACGCAGTGGTTCACTCTGTGAAGACGGAGCATGCTCAGGGTATCTCGGATCTGCGGTTTTGTGTTCACTTCACCCCTGAGCCTGATTATCGCGTACATCCTCAAGACCTCACAGTTATGGTGTTAAGGAGCGCATTGTATGTTGCCTTGGCGAAGTTGAGGGTTGTTCTCGTTGACCCTTCTGTCCTGGTCCAGACGTCCTTTATGCCGGCCATCTCCATTACCTTCTTCGCCATATCTCCGGCTGATAATCCAAGACCTCGCGGTGCGGGCATCAGATATATGCGCACGCTTCCGGAGCTGCCGGCTACCTTGTAAGGCACGGTATGTTCCTGACCGCAGCCGCACTCCCAGCTGCCACAGCCCCTCTTTATCTTAACAACGTTCAGCTTTGCGTTCTCTATGCCCTTCTTTATAGCGCCGCCGACCTGGACGTCCTTTCCATGGCCTATGCCTATGTACCCATCCCTGTTTCCGACGATCACAGTTGTTCTGAACTTGACCCTTCTCCCAGAATCGGTCATCCTCTGCACCATTGTTATATCCAGAACCTCGTCCTCGAGGCCGGGGAGCAGAAGATCGATTATCTGGTGCTCTTTTATGGGAAGGCCTGACTTCACGGCTTCCTCGAATGTTGTGACCTGACCTTCATATACGAGCCTGCCGAGCCTGGTCTTTGGCACCCACTCCTCTTCAGTCTCATATCCCTTGATCACGATCTCACCTCTAGTATCTTCTCCCTAGCGGCCTCGAACTGTGAGACCACATCCACTCCAGTGTAGTCCTTTATGACCTCTCCGCGGATCCTGGACTCATCCGGGAAGATCTCGGGGTCATGGGGAACGTTTACTCCGGCATCCACGACGCCCTTCAGGGCGGCATATACCCTGCTTCCCTTGGAGTTCGAGTGCAGGCCTATGTCCAGTATGCCCTCCTCGTACCCCATTGCGAGCATCTTCTTTCCGAACAACAATCCCGTAAGGTAAGCAGCAGGCACGTTGCCCGTGCTGTGTTCAAAACCATAACTCTTGAGCTGCTTCGAGTTGACCGACAGGAGCGTCCTGTCCCCCTTCAGCTCAGCAATCACTAACTGTACTGTCATGTTTGCATTGCTCTTCCTCACAACCACCCTGGGCATCTTGGATAAGAGGAGCCTGTATCTAACATGATAGTTAGTTCTGCCCTCTCTCCGCCTTCGGAAGGGCACCTTATATCGTGGTCCTGTAGCCAAATAGAATCACTCTCTCATGAGGCCTTTAGCCTTTATGTAAGCATCAAGATGTGCAATGCTCCTGTACTCTCCGCCTTTCGCCTTCCTGTATAACAGCCTGTATGCGTGCTGGTCTATCTTTCTGCTCTCCTTCAGCTCTCTAAGACGCCTGCGGAGTGCGCGGATCCTGCTCATCCAGAGATCTTTCGATGGAGCTCTAGCGCCCTTCGCGCCTCTTCGCCGACCGGGTCCTTTTCCGTGGCCGTAAGCCCTTTTTGCGGCCCTGGCCCTAAACCTAGCGCGGCTGTTGCCTTTCTTCGGCTTTGCTTTTATATTACCGGCATCTATCTGAGCGCGGATATCCTCTCTGGTTATAGCTGCAGCCAGCTCCTCTGCGACTGAAGGATCGGGATTTATCCAGATCCGGCTCTCGCCAACTCCTAGCTCGCTGGCCGCAAGCCTTCTCTGCACGCTGAAGTCGGGCACCTCACTCGCCTCCGGTCTTTGGATTCAGAATCTTCAGATTCATCTCTCTGGCCATAGCCTCGATCTTCTCCCTCTTGCGCATACCAACGGTCCTGGCTATTCTGACAGCACAGCCCTCTGCCTTTTTGAGATCATCCACGCATCTCACAAGGATCTCTTTCATTCCGGAGGGATGCAGCCCTCTGACAGCTCTTGGACTTCCGAAGCCGGGCCTGACAAGCCGTCCCTTTGCCCTGACCTGCTGCCTGAGCTTGTTATGCAAGCCCCTCGGCCTGCGCCAGCTATCGCCAAGTCGCGCCTTCTTGTGGGAGTCGTGCCTCCTGAACTCCGGCTTCTTCGCCTTCTGTCTAGCTCTGACTCTGAGCAACCTGTCCATCTCTGTTCACCTCTTATCCACCAGATATATCCCGTCCTGGAATATCCTGATATCAAAGCCCCTGACTCTAGTAGCTTGCTCTATGTTCGCCATCGTCTGGCCTACTGATTCCTTGTCTATGCCGCTGATCAGTATCTCGTCCTTCTTGGTCTCAACATTCGCATTTCCTACTATCTTAGCAAAGCGCGGCTTCCTTTCGCCGAGGAAGTTGCTTATCACCACCTCTCCATCAGCTACCTTGACCTGAATTGGGAAGTGCGAATATACCACCTTCATTCTGTATTCAAAGCCCTCTGTCACACCCTTGATCATGTTCTTTATATGCGCAGCTATTGTACCCATCATAGCCAGGTGCTGCTTCCTTGTTATCCCAGATGCAATCAGTATCTCCGAATCCTCTCTCTTTATCTCTATGCCTGGATACCAGAGCTCCCTGGAGAGCTCGCCCTTAGGTCCTTTTACTTTTACATTGTGCCCTGCAATCTGAACTTCAACGCCATCCGGGATAACCAAACGACGAACCACCTCTTTGACCATGGATCATCACCTAGTACACATAGGCCAGCAGATGGCCGCCTATACCACGCGCTCTGGCGTCGGTATGTGGCATCACACCCTGGCTGGTGCTCACTATCAGCACCCCGAAGTTTCTCGCGGGGAGAAAACGCCTCTCCCACTTCTCCAGCTCGGCGACCTTGGTGGCGAACCTGGGCTTTATGACACCACAGCGGTTTATCCTTCCCAGCAGCTTGACCTTAAACATGCCTGACTTTCCGTCATCGATAAACTCAAACTCGCCGATATATCCCAGATCTGCCATGACCTTCAGCGTCATGGCGATGAGCTTGGATGCCGGCTTTATTATACATTCGGGCTTGCCGACGTTCTCCGCGTTTTTTATAGTGGACATCGCATCAGCGAGCGGATCTAGCAACATAATCTCACCTATGAGTATTTCTCGAAGCCCATATCCCTGGCTATCTCTCGGAAGCACTGCCTGCAGAGGTATATACCGTACTTCCTTACCAGGCCGGGCTTCCTCCCGCAGCGCCTGCATTCGTTAGCGCCTCTACCAAAGCTCTTCTTCTTCATGTAGCCTCCACGACCCGTACTCCAAATCTCTTCTGGACGAATTCCATCGCCTCATCCCTCTTGATCTTATGCGAGTTTGGAAGTTTCCTCCGGGCCACACGCCTCTCTGCTACACGATAACCTGCCCTCTTCAGCGATACCGCCACGTCCATGCCGAAGATCCCGACCTCGGGATCGTACTTCATCCCTGGAAAGTCCGTGTGCTCCTCGATACCAAAGGCGAAGTTGCCGTTCTCATCAAACTGGCTCTTCTTAATGACATTCCCTGCCACCTTGAAAGCCGTCTCCAAGAACTCCTCCGCCCTCTTCCCGCGGAGTGTAACCCGAGTGCCAATGGGCTCTCTCTTCTTTATTCCAAAGGTTGGGAGCGTCTTTTTCGCCCTAGATCTGATGGGAGTCTGACCGGTTATCTCCGAGAGTATCGACTCCGCATTCACAAGGCGCTGACCGCTCTCGCCCACGCCTATATGTACCACGACCTTCTCTATCCTCGGATCGAGATTCATCTGCCGGCCTCCAGTTCGATCACAGGCGTATCTTTGCCGATCATGAATACGTAATCGACGATGGTATCGATATCGCCATCCGGTGCAGAAAGCGTGACCCTGTTCGGCATAGAGCTTCTCACTATTTGAACGGATTTGATTCTGCCGATCTTTCCGGTGTGAGAGCCACCGGTAACCACAGCGAGATTCCCAACATCGAACTTTATGACATCCTCTATGCTCCGTTCTGGCAGGGATATAAGCAGAGAATCTCCTGTCTTGAAGTCACCCTCTGCAAGGATGTTGGATCCATCGCTGAGGTTCAGCTGGGTCCTGTTGCCCTTCTGGGTCGTCTTATTTTTTATCCGGACCACTTTTTTCGGCTTCTCCGGTGGGATCTCTATAAGCACGAAATACCCTTGGGTGTTCTTGACCATTCTGTACTGCTTGTTCATAGCAGGAACTGTTATAACATCAAATATCCCTACCGGGAAATTCACGTCCTTTCTCACGGTTCCGTCGACCAGAACCCCGCCCTCATGTAGGATCCTCTTGACCTCACGAGCATTATCAGCTAGCTTCAGTAGATCCCTGACGACAACCATGAGTGATAGACTCTCATCTGCTGAATGCGGCCCTGGCCTTGGCTTCGCTATCCACTTGCTGGTCTTTCTCGGTATAGGCCAGCTTCTCGGTATCGTGACCCTCTTCCTGTGCACTTGAATCACCTTGAGAATATCTTCTCGCGCTCGTCGTCCTCGAGATCAAGTTTCGTGATCATGACGTTTGATGGATGTACGGGCCTTGGAACCTCGGTCCCGTCGGCGCGGAAGTTGCTGACTCCTGCAACTGTTATCACGCCTCCCTTGAGATCGACGGTGAGGACCTCACCCTCCACGCCTGCATGATCGCCGCGCATGACCTTCACGGTATCGCCCTTTTTGACCTGAGCGCTTCTCTTCTTATACTCCTTCCGCAGCTCCGGACTGAGCATAGCATGCATCAGCTTCTGTCTGACGTGAAGCGGAGCATTGAATCTCTCCTTACGCTGCTTGCGTGGCTGTTTGCTAACCATAACGATCACACTATCATCGCTGCTGACGATGCTATCTTGCCAAACCGCTCTGCCACTTCTCTGGCCACAGGTCCTTTTATCTCAGAACCCTTTGGAACGCCCTCCTCGTCGGTTATAACCGCTGCATTGTCCTCGAACTTGACTCTGAGACCATCCGGCCGCCTGAACTCCTTCTTCTGTCTGATTATGACGGCATTGAATATCTGTTTCCTCATTTCAGGTGTTCCCTTTTTGACGGAGACAACGACCATGTCGCCTATGCCAGCGCATGGTTGCCTGTTTTTAACGCCACGGTACTTCTTTACCGAGACGACGAAGAGCGTTCTAGCGCCCGTGTTGTCGGCGCATTCCAGATACGTCCCTGTGTTTATCGACCTGGGGATCTTCGCTTTATTTCCCCTCATCGCAGAACCTCCACAACCACAAAGGACTTTGTCTTGCTCAGGGGCCTGCACTCAGCAATCCTGACCCGCTCTCCTGTCTTAGCGCCTATGCATGGCGGGTTATGAGCATGTATCTTCGATCTGCGTTTCTCATATCGCTCGTACTTTGCTATTCGCTTCTTGAACTCTCTCATAACAACCACGGTTCTGGCCATCTTATCGCTGACCACGACCCCCTCTAGGACCTGGCCGCGAACTGGTAGAGAACCGTGGAAGGGACACTTCGGATCGTTGCAGGCCTCCTTGGGCGCGCTCACGTCCAGTCCGATGTCTCTCATAATTTCCACCTCAATATTTGCATTCTTTTATTTATTCTGTTCTCGGGTTGTGAGATCAAAACAGAGCCCGCGATCCTCACCTTCTGCCCGTCCGGCAGCGTAAAGATGAAGCTTGTGTGGGCCTTTGGGACGCGCCTCAAGCCGCGCTGCGTCTCGATAACGAAGGTGTTCCTCGTCTCATCTACCACCAAGCCTCTCATGCCAAGCATGGTGCGGTTTGGGGTATCGATCACCTCGACCGTCAAACCTATCAGCTCATGCCTGGCTATGTTACCGGGACTAATCATCACTTCTTGACGCGCTCCCTCTGTACGGTCTTCATCCTGGCGATGGTCCTGCGTATCTCTTTTATCCGTCCTGGCTTCTCAGGAGCGCCGCCCGCTCTTACAATACCTCTTTCGCGTATCAGCTCCACTTCCAGCTTGTGGAGCTCCTCTTCAAGCTCCTCGGAGCTCATGTTCCGAATCTCATCGATCCTGAATATCGCCATGGACATCAGCCTCGCTCTTTGGCTCCTCTGTGATCTCCTCAGGCTCGGACAACTCCGTCGCAGAGGCGGGTTCCGTTGATTCGAGGAGCTTGTCCAGCTCGCTCTTCTGCTCCACTGGAGGCGCCTCAGATGTCGCCTTCTCTGCTGGAGCAGCCTCTGGCGCAGTAGCCTCCTTAGCTTCTGCCTCCTTTACCGGGGCTTTTATCTGGAACTCATCTGGGAGGACTGCTCCAGGCGGGACAATCCGGACCTGACAGCCTATAGCCCCGAGCTTCTTCACAGCCACTGAATAGCCTTTATCGACTATCTCCTCTGCAGGCTTTCCTGAGTGTTTAATGTAGCCAGCGAGGAACTTCTCGACGCGAGCCCTTGGACCCGTTAACTTGCCGCTGATCACTATCTCGCATCCGAGCGCGCCGGCATCCATCACCCTACGAAGCATCGACTGTCCTGCCTTGCGGAAGTACCAGCCGTGCTCCAGAGAGCTGGCAAGCCTGTTGGCCACGACCCTCGCGTTCAGATCCCCCTTTCCGACGTCCTGAACGTCTATCTGGGGGTTGTCGAGCCGGAACCGCCTCTCCAGATCCCTGGTGATCTTGCGGATCAGCTTTCCTCCCTTTCCAATAACCATACCGGGCTTCTCAGCATAGACCGTGATCTGGGTGCCCATCGGCGTTCGGTTCATGACCATACCGCCGTACCCAGCCCGCTCCAACTCCTTAGCGAGATATTCGTCGACAAGGGCCTTGGTGAATCCCTCCTGAACGAACTTCTTCTCTACAGCCAACCTAGCTCACCTCTGTCAGTATCATCTCTATAGATACGGTCTCCTGGTTCTTCGGCGTGGCCCTTCCCATAGCTCTAGGCATCCAGCCACGGATCGTCCTGCCCTTCTTTGTGTTAGCGTATCCAATCCTGAGCTTATCTTTATCGAGGCCCTTATATTCGGCATTTCCAATCGCATTCTCAAGCACCTTGAGAACGGCCCTGGCGGCTTTCTGGGGGAATCGCCCAGCTGGCCATCCGACCAAGCCGCGCTTGTGGGGCACGTTTCTGTTGTACCTTCTGAAAGGCACAGCTCTCTTCAGGGCTATGACATCCTGCAGGTATCTCTCAGCAGCCTCTGCTTTCATGCCGCGGATGGCTCTGCATATCTCTCTAGCGTGCTTCGGTGAGATGGGAAGCTCAACACCCATCGCCCTTGCGAAGCGCCCCTCGGGGGTAATCGAGTATTTCAATCGTCCCACTAGACACACCTCACTTCAGCGGCACGAACTTGCTCGACCGCGTTGCTCCAACACCTGCAGCGCCGTGAATCACCCGGGCTCTTGTCAGGGCATACTCTCCTAGGTAATGCCCGATCATCTCCGGTATGATCTCCACCGACTGGAAGGTCTTTCCGTTGTGAATCTCCACAACCTTGCCAACCATCTCAGGCAGTACTATCGTATCTCTGAGATGCGTCCTGGCGCTACCCCGAGCCTTCAGCTTGGCCATGAACTTCTTCTGCTCCTTTGATAGGCCTCTCTTGAGGCTCCTCCGCTGCCTTGCTGGAAGCAGCTCGGCTATATCCTCTAAGCGCATCTTTACGAGCTCAGAGACCTTGTAGCCCCTGTAGGTGAACTCCTCCTTCCTCTTGGGAAGTTTGGACCCTGCTCTCTTTGCCACAACATCCTCCTCCTAGCGTTTGCCCGTCCTGCGAGCTGCTATCGATCCGACCTTGCGTCCGGGAGGTGTTCCCCTGCTTACGGTCTTAGGCCTGCCAGGATGCTGACGTCCGCCTCCACCGAAGGGATGATCTACGGCATTCATCGCCACACCCCTGACCTTAGGCCATTTAAGCGCTTTCGATCTGTACTTGTAAAAGCTCTTTCCGGCTTTTACCAAGGGTTTTTCGGTTCGACCGCCACCAGCGACAACGCCTATCGTTGCCATGCAGTTCGGATTGAGCCACTTCATCTCTCCGCTTGGAAGCTGAACCACTGTCGCTCCAACATCATGTGCTACTAGTATAGCGTAAACTCCGCTTGCTCTTGCAAACTGCCCGCCGTGACCCGGCTTGGACTCTATGTTGCATATAGGCATGCCCTCTGGTATGCTCGCTAGAGGCAGAGTATTGCCCGGCTGTATCTCTGCGCTTTGGCCACATGAGATCTCCTGTCCCACATACGTTCCCTCGGTGGCGAGGATGTGGTGCTTCTCTCCGTTCTCGAGCTTAACAAGCGCTACAGGAGCCGTTCTCGCCGGATCGTGCATTATCTCCTCTACAACACCGCGAACAACATCACCGCTGAACTTTATGTGCTTGATATCCGCCCTGTATCTGTGTGATGGCGCACGATATGTGGGCGTTCCACGACCTCTGTTCTGCGATATTATTCTTTTGCCCATTGCTACCACCTTACAGCAGGCCCAGCCTCGTGGCCAACTCATTGGCTGTTTTATCACCGGCCAGCTTTACGATCGCCTTCTTCTCGCCCCGGGGAGTGATCATCGTCCTCACAGCGATTACCTCGACATCGTAGAGATCCTCGATCTCCTTTTTGATCTGAGACTTTGTGGCCTTCAGATCGACTATGAATTCTATAGTATTATATTTATCAATAAGATTTGTGACCTTCTCGGGGACATAAGGGCATTTTACGATCATAGACGCTCCTCCAGGATCTTCAAAGACGGCTCGCTCCAAACTGTAAGCCTGCCAGCATGCGTTCCAGGCGCCAGGAGCTCGGCATTCAATTTATCAGCTGTTACGAAATCGACGCCGGGAAGGTTGCGGGCTGCCCTGCTTATTCCATTGTCGGATGCGCCCACGATCAGAATGCTCTTCGGTTGCTTGAACCTTCTTCCTCTGAGCTTGCCCTTTCCTGCACGCACCTTTCTTCCGTTTTTAGCTCTCAGCACATCCTCCCAAAGTCCAGCGGCCAGCAAAAACCTCCTGAGCTCCGAGGTCTTGGTTATGCTCTCAAGATCGGCTTTAACGACGACCGGTATATCCCCTCTGAATAAATGTCCTCGTGACATTACGAGATCGGCTCTTGCTGTCGCAGCTATGGCGGATCTCAACGCCTTGATCCTCTCCTTCTCGTTGATCTTCTCGCTCAGAACCTTTGCTGGCTGTGGAGGATGTGATGCGCGCCCGCCGCGTGCCATCGGCACGGCAGCTGCCCTTCGTCCTATCCTTGGCACCCTTGAGACGCCATGGCCAGGCCCCCATGATCTCGCAGATGTGTTCATGCCAGCGTAGAAGTGTGGCCCGTAGGGTTGCAATCTGTTGGCCTGGGCTGAGAGCACCGCCTTCTTTATGAGATCCGGCCTGTACTCCTCCTCGAACACCTTCGGAAGGACTATCTCGCCAACCGGATTTCCTGATATATCGATTACCTTAGCGTTCATCGCGATCCCCGATCAGTCTCCCTGCTTGGACTCCTTGCTGACGTATAATATCTGGGGCGCCTTTGGCGCGAATGCAGCGCCCGGTCTGATCGCCTTGCGCATCCTGATCAGCCTCTTCACAGGTCCCGGGACGCTTCCCTTTATAAGCATGTATTCATTTCTGACCACGCCGTAACCCACGAAGCCACCATCTGGGGTTATATCCATTCCATCTGTGCCGATGGCCAGTATTCTCTTGTTGAACTCCGTCCTCTGATGATATCCAGTCTGGCCGAGCTGTGGAACCCTCCAGCTGATCCTCGCTGGATGCCAGGGTCCTAGGTTGCCCACATGTCTCATCTTGCCTGTGCGAGAATGTTTTCTCTTCTGAAGCATTATGCCCCAGCGCTTCACCGGTCCCTGCGTTCCCTTTCCTTTTGTTACTGCAGAGACATCGATCCAGTCTCCAACGCTGAAGATGCTGCTCACAGCTAGCTGATTGCCCAGCAGACTCTCTGCAACTTTCAGCTGATCCTCTATAGATCCACCTGTAATTGGTATCTCCATTATCTCAGGCACCTTCTTGGGGATCCCTGTCACAAGCCCCGGATTTGTATGGGCCAGAACCCTCACCTGGCATAGCGCATCTATCTTGGACTCTATATCCTCCAGGGATGCGCCCCTCTTCTCTTTAGGCACTGTTATAGTTCTAGCCAGATCCTTGCTCAGGTTCTCGGCCCAGAGTTCGCCGGCGGGTTGCATGCCGCCGTTGTACGTCTCATACACCCTGAGCGCAGCTACGCTCATCGGTGGCACCTCTACTACTGTGACGGGCACACTGATCTCCATGCCCTCTGTGAGGCTTCTGGGCCTGTCATCTATCATTATGATATGTGTCATACCAGCCTTATATCCGGCAAAGCCAGCCACGCTGGCCTTCTCCTCTGAGACCCAGGATCTTATCCTTGGGACCTCGCTCTTAGCCCTCTTTCTCGGGCTGAAGGCCAATGAACCCCGCCTCGGTCGGTGTATCTTTGCCATTTACTCCTCCAGATGCACCAGGTTCAGGAGAGCCAGAGTCGAGAAGATAGCTTCCTCGACGCGTACAGTCTCCGTTCCCTGCTGCGGTATTGTGTTTATCACGCAGCATCTCTCCAGCATCTCGCGGCTCAGGAATGCATCAACGCCCCATGCGGGGGAGCCGAACACTACCGCAAGCCCTTTGGAGCTAGATCTCCCGATTTGCTTGAGCAGATCGAAGCTCACCGGTACGCCCCGTCGGGATGTGGCTACGACGAAATCATCTCTGGAGAGGAGATACTCCTCCGCGCTGTCTACTACTACCGTCTCGTAACCCCAGTAGCCGGGGATATCCTTTCTAGCTACAGGCTCAGCGGCGAGTGGATTCAGCGAAAAGATCCTGACGTTCAGGCGTTGCCCCTTCGGTATCTCCTTTTCGGTTTTGAGGGGTATTGGGCGATCTAGACCGATTTCCACCCATGCGCCACCATCAGATCCGACGCTTTCTACTACCACTCCGACTCTTATCTCGCCTATCTTGAGCGTTGAGCTCCTTGAGCTCACTGGATGATGAGCGGTTCTCAGAGGCGGCAGTACTCCGGCATGTTTGAGCTCTCTCATTCTGGGAAAGAGCAGCTTCCGCAGGTACTGAGGGGTCTCTGCGTACCGCAGCACCGTGCTTATGAACCTCGAATCGTCGAACTCTGCATCGCGATAGACGACGATTTTATCTATGCGGAATACAGCCGCAGCCCTCGCGAGCAAGCCCACCTTCGCGGTGCGAAGGCGCAGGTCTGCCGTCTCCATCGTGTAGGAGGACGGTATCAGTATGGACCACTCGCAAGGACCACTCATCAGATTTCCTTCTCTCAAGAGAGAGATCGTATATAAAAAGATTTGCATAGACCTGCTGTGTT
>CAZMZV010000042.1:0-3968 GCA_964570975.1 uncultured Methanotrichaceae archaeon
ATGCCATCTCCTCGATTTTATACGGCATTTGAGAGCTATGTCTTCTCAAACTCAAGCTGATCGAATTTCATAACCGTGAGTTCTAAGAGACAGTTCGTATGACATTATCTTGAGCCGCCGGAGGGATGATTGCCTCACTGATGGCAGTTACTTCAGCATCGTTTTCAAGACCAGATGCTGAATTGCTGCCTCAGCTATAGCGTGCCCGGCGGAATCCCAGTGCTACGCTTACTCGAAGCAACTGGTCCGGATTGGGACGCAAGTAGTGGTTGAAGGGTGTGGGCTCTCGTCGGGGGATGGCAACTTGTTGCGCCGACAGAATTCTTCCAGCTCTTTGCGCCCCCTCATCCCAAAACACGGACATCAAGGTCAGAATGAAATCGGCCTGATTGAGAGCTGCCCCCTTACTATTGATACGTACAAAGATGTCAGCCAGCTGATCTTAGTCAACCGATGAAGAGATCTCCAAAGCTGTGAATGGATAGTTAGCTATGTTACTCAATCGGTCAATCATCTCATCAATTGTGTTTTCTTCTTCGGCTGTCAATTTAGCCGCTTTTGCTTTTTCAACTCCTCAATAAATTTATTCTTGAAAACACGCAACTTCGTGTCGGGATGCCATAGAATACTAATTGTCTGGGATGCACTCCGCATCTTTTTCTATGGCAGGGTTCGAGACCTCGAATTTCTCGTTTAAGGAATTGAAAGCTATCTTGATTCTCTGAGGCTTGTAATCTTTATAATAACCTCGGCGGCCTTCCTCACTGCGTAGAGTGAGGTCAAACGTTGTTGTCCATCTACAATGAGCAACCTTGGAGCTTTCTGTTTCTGAGTCGTGCCAATCGTTCGATCCTCATTGGAATTACCGCTTTCCCAGAAGAGGAAATATCCAACAGGAAAGCCGCAATACCATCGAGTCAAACAAATCTCGCACTTTGCTCATCGGCCAGACAAAAGGACGTTGAATGTCTGGTAAGCCAATCTCTCCCATGTAGATATCTTCCATGAGCTTTTTCAGGCTGTAATCGACTTTTTTTGAAAAGCACATCTGCCATATCTATCCCTACATTCCTCCAAACATCTTCGTCTTGAACACGCCCTCCAGCATCCTAACACCGGGGATAAAACTGTCGCAATTCGTGTAAAATCCCTCGGTCGGTTTCTGTGCTGCCACAAATCGCGGTCGTGTCTGTAGTCTTCTTTATTCCAGCCCGTCGTTTCGCGCCAGACGGCGACGGCGCGCCTTCCCACATGCATGCCGTCTAGATAGACTAGGCTGCTTGTCCATTGTTGTACGGCAGATGGCGTACCTCCACGTCCCTCTTTTCTTAAGAGTACTACATATTCTTTGAAGCAGTGCGCGTGAAGAAGGATCTTGCCACACCCATATAAATACGTAAGGTGTTATAAATCAAAAATCGATGTGCTTGAATGCGGGGGACGGGATTCGAACCCGCGAACACCTACGTGACAGGACCCTCAATCCTGCGCCTTTGACCATGCTTGGCAACCCCCGCATGCTTATACGACAGACTTGCGCCTACAATTTAAAGCCCTCGCCTCAGGATATCGAGGCGAGTGTATCTTGGAGCAAGAGGGCTTTCTTTTTCAGCTCCTCAGCAGCCATCCGGACTAGATCCTTCGCATTTATAGATCCATCGCTCTCTATGTTCATTATGAACGCGTCCTCCAGCGGTACAACCGAGATAGCGCGTAGCTCACATTCTTCGACACAGAGATTGCAGAGAGAGCATGCGACTGGATCAGCGACTTTAACACAATCGTTCTCATCGAGGACTAGAACGCCACGCGGGCATGCTTTAACGCATTTTCCACAGCCGTTGCACCCGCTGATCTCTATTGATGGCAGGTTCTTGTAGCCGCAGAGCGTGCCCGCCTGCCATTTTGCATGCTCTTTGCCACTGCGAAGAGTCGCAAAGCCCTCGATAACGAGCTTCTCACCCTCTCCCAGGACCACTATGGGTATGTTATCGAATACAGGTTTGACGCTCTGCTCGCTGAAGATTATATCCCTGGAGTAAACGGTTCGTGGCCCTTCAGCACTCACCATGAAATCCAGCCTGCAGCCCGGACAGCCAACACCGCCACACTGGCATTCATCCGGTATCGAATATACGCTGAGGTCATCTGCTTTTATAGGTATCAGCCCAAGCCGAAGAGCCAATTGCTCATCGAAGAGGACAGAGGTGTTCTCGTATATCGATATCTCATCGATCGCAAGCTTTGGAACCTCCGCTAGACACGATCGCCTTATCGCGTTAGCGAAAGCTGACGTCACGCCGGCGAGGAGAAACCTGATTCTCTCGTCCCTCAGCTCAATAAGCTCTACATTCAAGGCTTATGCACCACTAGACCCTTCTGCCCCTCTTCCCGCCCTTTGGCTTGGTGCCATCATGCGGGATTGGAGTGGCGTCCTCTATCCTGCCGATCCTCAAACCTGCCCGGGCCAAGGCCCTTATCGCAGCTTGTGCTCCAGGCCCAGGAGATCTCTGCTTGTTTCCGCCAGGCGCTCTTACCTTCACATGAACACCAACCACACCCTTTGCCTTCGCCTGTTCAGCCACCTGCATCGCCATCTGCATCGCTGTATACGGAGAACTCTCGTCTCTGGCGGCCTTTACAACCATGCCACCTGAGATCTTGGCTATCGTCTCCGCCCCTGTTAGATCTGTTATCGTGATCAAAGTGTTGTTGAATGATGAGTATATGTGGGCGATCGCCCATTTTCCTTCAGTCATGTCGATCCACCGGTCCTAGCAACTATCTTCGTAGATCTCTCGGGATGGCCCTCTTTTGCAAGCGGAGATCCCATGTAATAGTCAATTGTCATCTCATCCCCTCTCTTTACCAGATAGCTTGGCACTGTTACCCTTTGTCCTTTAACCTGGATATGGCCGTGGGTGATGAACTGCCTCGCCTGCCTTATGGTATTCGCGAGACCCTGTCTGTATACCTGCGTTTGCAACCGCCTCTCCAGGATATCTGTTATCTTAAGCGAGAGTATCGCATCTAGATCTGCCCCATCCTTTAAGATGCCAAATCTCGACAGCCTCTCAATTATGGCAGCAGCCTCAGTATCAGCTCTCTCTTCGCCACGCGCCTTTGACGCCAAAAGCATCCTTCCGACGCGCCTGTATTTCCTAAGAATGCTCGCCGCCTTCCACAATTCTCGTTTGTTTCTGAGCCCATATGTCTTTATGAGCTCGACCTCCTCAGCCATCCTGCTGGCTTCCCATGGCTTCCGAGGTCTCTCATACGTCTTGTGACTTTTGCCAGGATATCCCATGAAATCACCTACTCGGATCAACTCTTAGCGGTCTGCGACTTCTTCTTGGTAACTCCAACCGTCGCGCCTGTTCTTCCGGTCGACCTAGTCCTCTGACCTCTTACCCTCAATCCAAGCTCATGCCTTATGCCCTTATAGCTCCTGGCTTTCTTCATGAGATCGAGATCCTCGCGAAGCGCTGTGACCACATCGGTTCCCATCACATGCCTGTCGATGCCCAGTAGTATGTCCTTTCTGCGGTTCATCATCCAAGCGGGAATGTTCTCGCTCGCGCTCTCTATCACATTCTTCAGGGCATCTATCTGCTCCTCTGGCAGCTTTCCCAGAATTGCATAAGGGTCAACGCCTGCCTTGATGGCGAATACTCTGGCCAATCTCCTACCAACGCCTTTTATGCCTGTAAGGGCCATCTGGACCTGCTTCTTGCCATCCAGATCGGTATTGTAAATGCGAACTATGTGCCTCAGCTCGACTGAGCTGCCCGTATCAGCTTCTTTCTTATCCATTTTAAACTACTCCTCCAGAACGCCTGAGCTCCTTAGCGGAACCCACTCTGGAGCAGCCCCGGATCCAAATCCGACGCCGCCCATTTACCTCTTGGGCGATTATTGCAAATCCAATGCGAAGATTCGCTCCTGCTACATAAGATTATCGTTATTCA
>CAZMZV010000042.1:4068-14585 GCA_964570975.1 uncultured Methanotrichaceae archaeon
AGCTGCTAGCAACGACCGATCTCACTCCGAACCGGTCTCTTTCAGTATTCTCGCTGCCTTCTCGCGCCACTCCGCTATCTCTTTCATCGTCATAACATCGATGGATCCGCCCTGGAAGCCGCCGCTCTCTCCGACCTTCTCCTCCATCCACCCCTCTATCTCGAGATAGGCATCTCTAAGAGATGCCAAAACCTCTTGATCCGCATCCCATAGCCCGCGTTGATGAGCCTCGAGAAGCCTTCGCCCTATCTCCTCCAGCGCCCAGGGATTGTTCTCCTCGAAGAATCTGCGCATCTCGGCATCTAAAACAAAGCTCTTAGCTATATCATCGAATATCCAGTCGTCAACCTCTCTGGTTGTGGCCTCCCAGCCGTAGACCCTTCCGATCCTCTTGGAGATGTCGCCTGCGCCTTTGTAGCCGTGACGCTTCATACCCTCAATCCACTTCGGATTCAAGAGCTTGCTTCTCACAACCCTCCGTATCTCATCGGCCAGGCTTCTTATATCCACCTTCTCGGTATCCCTCGTATCTCCATAGTATGTGGAGATCTTGTGACCGGATAAGGTCTCGGCTGCATTTGTTAAGCCGCCATATGTTCCGAAGTAGCAGCAACAGCCCAGTAGATCGTACTCATCTGTGACCGTCTTGTTGAAGGCGACATCCACCCTCTTGAGCTGCTCTTTGAGCGATTGAATCGCTACCTCTCCGAAGAGGTCCTTTCCATAGGCATAGCTGTTCCACTGCAGGAAAACATCCGATAGATCCTTTTCATCCTTCCAGGCAGATGCATACACCGCGAGGTTCACTCCGCTCCCGTAAGTCCCCGGCGGACTTGAGAAGATCCTGTGGGCTCTTTTGTCGTTTCCTTCAATCATATGCTTCTTGATGTAATTCATCTCCGGCGGCTCATCCAGCGATGCGACCTCCTGTATCGCAGAATCGAGAAGCTCTATACATCCCATGAAGCAGTCTCTCGTGATTCCAGAGACGCGAACGGTCAGATCTATTCTCGGCCTCTTGAGAGTCTCGAGAGGTATTATTCTGTAGCCTGTGACCTTTCCGCCCCTCCAGGTGGGCTCGACCCCGATAAGGTAGAGCATCTGGGCTAGCTGCTCTCCATCAGACCACATTATATCGCTGGCCATCCAGTACATTGCAACGTTCTCGGGCCATCTCCCATTCTCGCTCCTGTATTTCTCCAGCAGCTTATCGGCAAGCTGTCTGCCGATTAGAGATGCGGCCTGTGTCGGAATATTCGTCGGATCCAGGGAGTAGAGATTCCTGCCTGTCGGCAGCACCTCCGGTTTTCCTCTTGTTATGAGCCCGGATGGCCCTGGTTGAACAAAACCACCATCTAATGCGCGCATGAGGCTTTTCATCTCATCAGAGGCGCTTATTCTTCGAGATATATCCTGGACGAGCTCGTTTATACCAGATTCGACGCTTTCTCCATTCAGCGCGGCTCTAACAGTATCTTTCAAATCATCCGAGCTTCGCACCAGCGGTTTGAGGATTGCGCCGATCATCTCCATCCTTCTCTCGCCAGACGGGATCTCGCCGAAGATGTGCATGCCATCCGGTATATACGAGCTGTAAATCTCAGAGAGCTTTCCGTGTGCTCTCTCTATGACCTCCTCGAAGTCAACCTTCTCGTCATCAATACCGAGTTCCTCTTTCAGTTTGCATCTATCAAGAAGCTCCATGATTATGTGCTTCAGGGCGTGACGTCTGCTCGAGCTCTCTGCGCGCCTGTACTCCGAGATCCTGTCGTCCAGCTCCTTAAGATCTCCGTAAAGCCCGGCAGCTATCATAACTGTCTGCATGTGATCGACGGTTACAGCATAGCTCCTGCGCTTTGCTATCGTACCTTCAGGCGGGTTGTCTGAGTTGTAGATGTACAGATGTGGAACATCGCCTATGGCTATATCCGGGAAGCAGCTGTCGGACAATGCTACCGATTTGCCCGGCAGGAACTCCACGTTCCCATGTGTCCCGACATGGACTATAACATCGGCGCCGAAGCCCCTCTCCAAGTATCTGTATGTCGCAAGGTACTGATGGGGTGGGGGGGTCTCGGGATCGTGAAGAATTCTGCATGCCTGACCATCGCATCTGGCTCCGGCACACCCCCTCTTCGGTTGAACACAGACAACGACATTTCCGTATCTTCTGCCGGTCACGACGATCTTTCCATCGTAGACCATAGGAGGCTGAAGGCCATCCTTGAACTCACCTGGCGGCCTGCCCCAGGCCTGGCAGATCTTCTGCCTGCTCTCCTCAGGGAGCTCCTGGAACCATCTCATGTAATCCACAAGATCGATAAGCTCAAGGGCACCGCCCTTGCTGACGATCTCACCTACCGTCGTCCATCTGAACTCGGATATCGCCTTATGCTCCAGAATATCATTTATGAGATCCTTCCCGTTCCTCGGAAACGAATCGAGAGTGTAGCCGAGCTCTTCAAGCCGCGCCATTATCCGCGCTAAACTTTCGAGCGAATCCAAATGCGCAGCAGCTCCAACTGTCGCCTCGACAGAGGCGCAGGGGCTGTTGTGGAGTATGAACGCGATTCTTCTCTCAGATCTCGGCTTCGATCTGAGCCTTATCCAGCCTCTGATCCGTCTGATCAGTCGCTCCACCCGCTCCTCGATGGGTATGTGAATCTCCACAACATCCCCCCACACCTCCTCTTTTTTTGCAACCCCGATAGGGATGTTATCTATGAGCCCCTCAAACTCTGGAAGAGCGACGGACCAGCCGATCTCGCTCGGATCCATTCCTTTTATATCCTCTCTCCATTCCTCCTCGCTCTTGTGGTAGAGGGTGAGAGGATGAACCACCGGTACGTCTATATCAATCAGGGAATTTATTGAGACCTCAACGCTTCCGGCGTGGAACACCGATTGGAGATTGATTATCAGATCCACGCGGCCTGAGAAGAACTCCTTCACCACCTCAGCTATAGGCTTTGCATCTCCTTCTTTCGATCCGACATTTCCGAGCCCAAATGCCGCTATCACATTGAACTCGCGCTCTAGAGATCTTATAAGACGATTTACTATCTCTAGATCTCCATTGGCCCAGTAGGTCCTGAAAAAGAGTATGCCCACTGTGTGCTCATGCTTAAAAGGCCTCCAGTTGAGATAATCATCGATAGAGCTGAAAGCCCTCTCCGCGTCCGGATGGTATATGCCCTGCCAGAGCGTCTCCACAGGCTCTTTATATGAGAGATCCAAGCCGAGGACCTCTCTGCCTATGTATAGCAGCATGTTCTTGATGTTCTCAAGTCCACCGCAGACCACATAGGCGTTGACCGTGGCCACGACCTTCTGAGATACACCGCGGGAGAACGACCAGAGTGCAGGATCGAAGCCAAACGATATGACGGGTTTACCTGGAACGATGAGATCATCAAACCGCCCGTCGTGCATTGGATGTACGAGGATTACATCTGCGTCCTGCATGGATCTCTTGCATTCCTCCAGGGCGCTTGTATCTGAAAGATCCTGGACGGACCAGGCCTTGAGATCTATGCCGAGCGTGCTCGCAGCCTGGACGAGAAGCGCTTTATCGCTGGCCCATGTCAGCGCTCTCAGTCGCATGCCATCTCCCCGTTGAGCGATCTCAGCGGTATCACGAAAGGCCTTTCGAGCTGCATGACCGCTGCTTCTACGCTGTAGACGTCCCTTATCATCTCAGGGGTTAGAAGCGAAGCGGGCTCTCCGGTCGCCCAGATCTTGCCGTTCTTGAGAACCGCCAGCTTATCGACGAATCTAGCAGCGAGATTTAAGTCGTGAAGTGCCATCACAGCGGATATCTTTCTCTTGCCGACCATCTCCCTGATTATCTCCATAACCTCGAGCTGATGCTTCATATCCAGATTCGATGTCGGCTCGTCGAGAAGCAAAACAGCCGGCTCCTGGGCCAGGGCGCGAGCTATCAGCACCTTCTGCCTCTGGCCACCGCTCAGCTGGCCGAACTCCCGCATCGCAAGGTCCTCGAGATGCAGGAGCTCTATCACCTCTATAACGATATCGAGATCTTTCTCCGACACTCTCCAGTTGATATGCGGTCTACGCCCCATCAGGATGGTCTCGAATACGGTGCTGCCCATCATCCCGCTTCCGGACTGCGGAACATATCCGATCTGCTTAGCGATATCAGATCTGCTCAAAGAAGCTAGATCTAGGCCGTCGAGAAGGATACTCCCTTTGGGCTTCAGAATTCTGTCGATACATTTTATCAATGTCGTCTTGCCTGAGCCGTTTGGCCCAACCAAGCCGAGTATCTCGGAATCACCGACCGTGAGGTTCAGCTTATCCAGAATGGGGGATGATCTGTAGCTGAATGAGACATCTTTTATGGTAATCTTCACCAAAATTCTTTCCTCCTTTTCAGGAACAGGTATACGAAGAAAGGAACTCCCAGGAAGGAGGTCATTATTCCAACAGGCAGTATGACAGGCGCCAGGATGGTCCTTGCGAGTGTGTCAGCACTAATAAGAATCAGCGCGCCCATCAGGGCAGAGCCGGGGAGGAGAAATCTGTGATCTCCGCCTATGACCATTCTCGTCATATGTGGAGCCACAAGACCGATGAACCCGATGGTCCCGGTAAAGCATATCACGCCTGCTGTTATGAGAGACGCAAGAATCATAGAGACGACACGTATGCGCTCGACATTAACCCCGAGACTCTTCGCGGTCTCGTCGCCGGCACCTATGGCGTTTATGTCCCACGACTTGATGAGCAGGTATGGCAAACATATCAGTATCACCAATGCAGATGCATATACCCTATCCCAGCTCGAGCGTCCGAGCGAGCCCATCATCCAGAATACGACCTCCTGAACCTGCTCTGCCCTGCCAACGTACTGAAGAAATGAGGTCATGGCGGAGAAGAGGTACATTATAGCTATTCCCGCCAGTATCATGGTTTCAGGAGTTATTCCTTTGTATTTTGCAAGACCGTAGACCGCAAAGGTTGCTAAAAGTGTGAAAACGAACGCATTCCCTATTATGAGCCACTCGCCGCCTGCGAAGCCGGCGCCGAGGATGATAGCGAGCGCTGCTCCAAAGCTCGCAGCCGATGATATGCCCAAAGTAAAAGGACTTGCGAGCGGGTTCTTCAGTATCCCCTGCATCACAGCACCCGCTATACCCAGTCCCGCTCCGGCAACTATTCCCATCATGATCCTGTGGAGCCTCAGCCCCCAGACGATCGTGTCAGCGAACCAGGTAGTCTCAAAATACTGGGGGAACACCCTCGCGAGAATCGCGCTGTAGACCTCCCAGACCGTGAGTTTTGCGGAGCCAAGGGTGGCGGATACCACCGCAACTAATACTATCGCGAAGGAGAGGGCTGCCAGGAAGAGCAGCTTTCTCCCCACGAACTCCGTGTACCTCTCCTTCAGCGATGTTGTTCCCTGCTCGATACTCGTCTCGTATCCCATAGCAAGATATCCGCCCTATAGCTCTGGATACACGAAGATCCTATCCTCTGGGTAATCGACCCCCAGGAACTGGAGATATTCTCCGTAAACGCTCTCAGGATCCAGAACCACCTCTGGATGCAGGATCTTTGCGAGATACGTTAGCCCTACAACATCATCCAGGCCTGCCATTACCTCCCAGTTAACCACGTAGACATTGTTGTTCTTGACAGCGTTTATGCTCGCTGCGCCGCTCCTTCCGAGGATCTCGTTGAGCGTTGTCTCGAGGTTCACAGAATCGGCCGATGGAGGCTTCTCCCATCCCAGCTGGCTAGCTGTAGATCTCTTTATGATGACATCCGGGTTCTTTGATATGACCCATTCCCATCCTATCTTGGGATAAGCATCTTTCAGATCCTTTGCTATGCTGTACCCCCTGGCCATCGAAACAAGCTGAGCTGCGCCCGATCCAGTGCCCATAGTTGTAAGTTCTCCGCCCTTCGAGCTCCACTCGATGTAGACCTTTGGCACGTTTTTGCCAGCTACTGCATTCTCCACGTCCGCCCTTTTCTCCTCATACCACGCTATGAATCTCCGGGCCTCGTCCTCCTTTCCCAAGATCTTGCCGAGAAGCTCGATCTCACGTGTCATGTTCTCGGGCTTGTAGAAATCCAGACCGATCGCTGTTATACCAAAGGGCTCCAGCTTCTTAGCGATCTCCACTATGCCATACGGCTTATCCGGATAGGTGTAACTTATCACGATTATATCGGGCTTAATGGCATCGCCGCTCCTCGCTATCTCCCCAATCATCTCGTAATCCGGCTCATTCCACTTCCCCACGCTCTGCTTGCCCTTTAGCTTTGGGAAGTAGTAGGCCTTGTTCTTCACGCTATCTGATATCCCGACTATCTTGTCGGCAGCGCCTAAGACCGTCACAGCCTCCGCAGCATCAGAGTTCAGAACTATGATCCTCTCCACGGGCATCTCTATTGTTACCTCTCGCCCCCCAGAGTCAGTTATCGTCATGGGATACTCGGCACTTGCACAGCTAACCAAGACGATTAACGGGATTAGCGCTATACAAATAATCCGCTTTATCATACAGATATCCCTTCTATCTGCCATTAATAGCATTTGGGGCAAGATGAGATGTGTTAATTAATAAATATTTCGAAATGGGTATGACGAATTCGGCAATTAACTCCTAATCACGTGCTTGAATTAATATTAATAGAAGAAATGAGTGAAGATCGGATGATTTTGGTTGCTATAGAATTGTCAACTACTCCGCCCTGAAGGGTGGAGCTTGCAGCTGAGAATCTTGGAGGATTCTCGCCAGGATAGGCAGGTTGACTGCTACCCTTGCTCTGATGTTCAGAGCGATGTGTATCTCCAAGCATTCGAACCGTTGTCCCCTTCATCAGGGGTGCCTAGCTTTTCCGGAGACATAATAATATAGATCTGCATACATATTAAGATTATGATAGGAGCCGTACGGCATTCCTCCCGCCCTAAAGGACGGGGCCTCCTGCCTGCTCGAGGTGAACTCGGCTCTTCAGGCCGGAGATGAGGTTATCTCTTGGAATGCTGATATAACCCTCTCAAGATCTGCTCTTGGAATGAGGTACGTGCTCAGCTTGAACTGTCTAGTGAGGCCGGGCTTTATACCGCAGATCCCCCTATTTTTCAGCTCATGGTAGAGGAAGAACCTTCCCTTCTTTGCGTTCTTCGAGATCTCATAGAGTCTTTCTGATTTGAAGAACATCAGGTCGTGATTGTGTGGCTTCTCGCCCTGCTGCTCTATGCCCATCTCCTCCAACCTCGACGAGAACCATCTGGCCTTCTCGACCTCCTCATCCCACCGTCCGATTCGTTCCACGACATGCTTAAAGCTGGCCATCATCGTGAGAAGCCCCGCGCCACGAACCGTGCACCCTAGGAGCTCGACCTCCTTGTTCTTTTTAAGCTTTGAAGGTCTGAATATGAGATCTGCATACTCCTGCTTCGCACCGATGACTCCTATGGGTCCGCATGATGCCATCGATTTGTGGCCGCTGCCCACCACGATGTCTGCGCCGAGATCGCGGGCGCTCACAGGCATTCTTCCTATAGAGTAGGCTCCATTAAGCAGGAGCGGTACGCCCTCGTCGTGGCAGATCTTCGCAACCCTCTTCGCATCGACGAGATTTCCGTAATTGCCATCGGGGTACGTGAGGACCGCTAGGCTCACCCTGTAGCCCTGATCTGTGTTCTCCCGTATAGCATCTCTGTAACCATCCGGATCTACCACATACCTCGGCTCTCCGCTGCTGGGCACAAAGGAGATCTCGAGGCCCGCGCGCTCTGCTGCGAGGATCGTTGTGTAATGAGCATTTCCATCTACCACAATATAGTCACCCATGTCGCAGAGCGAATGCATGGCCGCGTACATACCCTCTCTGGCGCCGTGGGTTATGCGCACCTCATCGATCTCGAGAAACTCGGGGAGAACATCGTGCACGAACTCATCCACAGGCGGATTTTTGACCCTGTCGAGCCTGCCGTCGCAGAAATCGCAAACTGAGTAGCCATCACCCCATTCAACAAGTGCTTCTTTGGCCTCTGGAGTGAGTATTCCGCCACGCTGGAGGGGATCGAGGTTTATCTCAGAGACGCCCCTCTTCAGACAGAGAAACTTATCGAGCCTATTTATGTTTAAGGGCATCAGCTCTCTACTATATGGCCTCGAAGATAATCCTTTCCCTTTCCCCGCTGAATCTCAGTTGATCCGCTCTTTCTTCGGATACGAGCGGAATTTGCAGGCAGACTTCGTCTCGATCTCCGCTCCACGATATATTTTGGTCGTAACGCACAGTTTTCGATATCTGGTACGCTTCATCTCCGGCCTGAAGACCGATGTCTTCGCTAACCCCATCTCTATAGGAACGGAACACTCATCAGAGCGTCATCGATGCGCCTCTGAGCCTCTCAGAGTCAAATGCCGCTGGAATCAAAAGCGCTACCGCCGACGTCCTCTGCTGCTTTTCTCTCCCGCTCCTCTTTGCTAAGTGGCTGGTATATCTTTTTATATTTCTCGCCCCGCTCGTCCCTCCTCCACTCCTCAAGCTTTCTATCCAGCGCCTCGAACATGTACTCTTCAGCCTGCTTTATGGTATCGAGATCTCCGCGCAGTACGAGTATCTCCCTTTCATCGACCTCCCCTATCACATCGACCTTAGCACGCCTCTTGACAAGATCGACCTCGAACTTCTCAACAAGCTCTCTTATAATGCTTACAGGTATGCCCGGAGGTATGGCAAGATCATAAAGCCCCTCCAGGTCCTTTTTCTCGCCCTCTGACATAACCAAGACCTCTCTTAAAGTTGGGAGATCGATGGATTTAACGGTGTCGAGATGAGAGGTATCTGGGAGCTAGAGATACCCAAAATACGTGCATATCTCGTACGCAATCTACCAGGAGCGGAGGGACGGAGCGAGGAGACCGCGTTCTTATCTGGAAATGAAAGCTGAGCCCTCTCATTTCAGAATACTGAAATCTAAAACACTCACGATCCAAGGTCGCCCATGCAAATGGTTCGAAGGCATTTTCGTACCAGATCAAAAGTTGTTCAACACAGTATAATTTGCAAAAGATTTTTATAACATCTAATTATAATCATGCTTCATGCCATCGAGAAAATGCCTGCTAACTCCGCTCTTAATCCTGATCGTGTTTTTAAATGGAGTAGCTGAGGAATGGAGCGAGGGTCCGATAGAGGGAGACGCCCTATCGCTCTCAGATGACATCTCCTACGCAAGCAATGTAATCAATCAGAAGACAACAGATAATGCCCCAACGGCTCTCATGAGTTTCGATATCGAGCAGAACCAGCCGCGTTCGCTCTATCTCGGCACGCAGGAGGTGAGCTTCTCCACCTACAGGACTCTAATCTCCGGCGCGAATACATTGTGGATTGCGGATAGAGATTCCTGGAGGCAGCATACCACCTGTCCCTTGGGAAGCAGCGTATCTTTAGTTGCAACAACGCCGTCGCCCGGCTATGGTGATCTGATCGAGATATACCCGAGCGGAAGCACCGACTTCCAGAGGTATTGGTTCAACACTTATAACTACCTGAACTTCTACGGCGATACCCCCGGGCGGCACATACTCCTCTTCGTAAAGGATGATCTCCCAAGCAATGCCATAATAATCGATGTTACAGGCGGGAGATACGAGCCTCCGGATTATGCTGGGCTTGCTCTGGTCACTGTGATCTCAGGATCTTTTACCGGCTTTGATGTTGTTGTTGATGACATCTACCGCTATAGAGATGTGGACGATGGTGTACTTGATGGCTCTGTGAGCTTCACGGTGCTCGGGAATATGAACCACAAGATCGTGGTTTCGAAGGGGGGGTATCGTTATTCTCAGACGAGATATTTCGCCGCAGGAAGAGCATACACTCTAAGGATAGGATAGCTAGAATACGTCCTCAAGCGCCACACGCTTCCCAATCCAAGATGCACAGAAGTTAAAGATGGATAGCTGCAGGGCGCCTACAGGACGCAAACATCATTATTTCGGGCCGCCTGAGGTAAGATGCAGAGCAAAACATGACAAAAAGATGGATTTAGGGGGACTCCTTCAGCTTCAGCTGGATCTCGAGCTCCCTCTTCTTGCCTTTGTACTGGATCTCTATCTTCAGAGGCTCCATGGGATCAACACCCAGGGTCCAGTCGTCTCTTGATACATCCACCCTGCCGCCGGCCTCGATCGCTGAGGCAAGCTCGCGAATGAAGTTAACCATCTCTCCACGGCTAACGTAAATCTCCTGCTCGAACTCATCTACAGTGCTCACCGGCGTGCCAGAACTCTTGCCGACCCTTCCCGGAATCTGTACCATATAACATCACCTACCGAGGATATCTATTAGCTGGGGCGCGACCTGGACGTGTCCGGATAAGCGCGGAGGCCAGAAATTTGACCTTTACCGCTTCTCAGAAACACTTAATCCTTATTCGGACAGGTCCCGCGACTGAGGTCGTAGGCATCTACGGATTTATACCGATGCTGTGCCGCCCCACAGCAAGTACGAGGTGT
>CAZMZV010000043.1:0-3562 GCA_964570975.1 uncultured Methanotrichaceae archaeon
GGGGATCGCCTTCAGCACGGAAAGAAACCTCTCCGCCTGGAACTCCTGGAAAACAACCCCTTCTACATATAACGCAGTGCCGGAGATCGCGACGCCAATCATGCCGGTGCCGTCGCCCTTTGGAGCGAGTTTCACGGTGTAATTGCCCTTGGTGGTATTGATGTTCAGAACCTGGTTAGGCGATGTCACATTCATGTAGTCTCTGAATTCCTCAAGCGAGTCGATTTTGTTGCCGTCCAACTCTGTTATCAGAAACTTATCCGGCATGCCCGCCTCTCTGGCAGGCGAGCCATCGAACGTGCCGACGACCATCACTCCCAGCTGGGGATCTCCCGAGATCGATATGGACTTAGAGCCATCGAAAAGCTCAACGGACCTGGTCTCCTTCATCTGGGTGTATAGATCTTCAAGGCTGTTCGCTCCCGAGACCAGCATTCCGGTGCTTATGTTCTTCGCTGCCGCGCTATCCTCATCGATATCCACGACCAGCACCCTGTCTACCGGCGAGAGCGCATTGATCACAGGCCCGAAGAACAAAGCAAGAGCTATAGCTGCCACTATGAAGTTGGCTATGACGCCTGCTGACAGAATCCTAAGCCTGGCCTGCCTTGTAGCTTTTGGAGGTGTTTTTTCATCTCCGAAAAGCTCCGTATCATCCGGCTCCACAAAAGCGCCTATCGGAAAGAGCAGAAATATGGCGCCCATCGATTTGACCCTGACACCCTCGACCCTGCAAAGGACGCCGTGTGAGAGCTCATGGACCACAATTGTAACGCAGAGAGCAATCCATCCCCATATGAGTGGAATGTACTGGTTGATTCCGGGGATGAGCAGAACATTCCGAGGCGAGCTGTAATCTCCCGGCTCAGGTGGCGCCTGCCACATCACATAGACGATAAGAAGAAGTAGGAAGAGGAAGTAGGCCATCCCCGCAATGACCAGCGGCATACAGCATATGGTCAAGAGCCGCCAAAATCTTTTAGCACGCGCAAGCTTATCGAGAAGCCCGATTCCCCTTCTGGTTCTTACGAATATCACCGGCCCCCAGTTAGTTATCCCCCTGCCAGCGCTGCTGCCGATGGCTATTCCTAAAAGCGAGAGCAAACCGAGCGTCAGTATTAGCAGAATAAGCCACTGCTCTTCGCTGAGCATCATAAAAACACGCCTTCAGATCTCCATTTGAAGAAGATCTCTCCGTTTCTTCTCCAAGAAGCTGTAGACATTCCCGTGAGGAGCCCCATCTATGAGCATCTCAAGAGCAGTGCGTACGACCTTTATCTGCTCAGGGTATCCGATTGTGGATACGGTCTTTCCGTAGACCGAGATCTTCGCTCCGGTCAGACTCTCCATGGTCTCCCTAGTCTTCCCTTCCTTGCCTATGATCCTGCCCTTTATGCGGATCATGTCATTCTTCGTTGCAGCCAGATTGGAGAGATCCAGGACGTCGAGCATGAGCATATCGTCATCCAGAAGGGCAAAAGCCCTCTCGGGCGAGAAGCCTCTCGCTATGGCTCTCAACACATCCATAGCCTTCATCGCATCAAGCGGATCGCCCTTTTGATTTATGGTGACAACTCCGCTCTCGCTGTCTATCTCCAGCGATATCTTGCAGCGCTCTTCTAGGTACCTCTTCGTCTCTCCGTTGGGGCCTATTACCGCGCCGATTCTGTCGCTAGGTATCTTGATATTCATTTAAGAACCCCGATCACCATGCATATCTTTATCCTTTTCCTCAGATGCTATTCTGCTCCAGATCTCATCCTCAGATCCGATGCCATATCGCTCCCGGAAGTATCTCACCAGATTGGAGATATCCCTCTTGAGGAACTCCATCGCATTGGGATGATCAAGCGTTACAGCCTGTCCCATATCTATCAGCACGGGCTCACCATCGTAGAGTATGTTGAACTCGCTGAGATCAGCATGAACAAGACCTGCATTTTTGTAGAGTTGCACGATGTAATCCATGATCTTCCTGTAAACGCGTTCCGCTTCCTCCTTATCGAGATCGACCTCGCGAAGGAGTGGCGCAGCGGTACCATCAACGCCCACGAGGTCCATAACAAGTATGTTCTCCCTAGCTGTATATGGATGTGGAACCCGGACGCCGGCCTCTTCAGCTCTTAGAAGATTCCTGTACTCCTTTCTCGTCCATGCATTGACAAGGCTGCGCTTGTTGCCCTTTACGCTTCTGAACCTCGGATCGCCGATGATGTAATCCTGCATCGCCTTGAAGTCGCTTGCAGCCACCCTGTATATCTTCAGGGCGAGCTGCTTACCACCTCTCCCGAGGGCGTAAAATATGTTGGCCTCCTTGCCACGACTGATCGAGCCTCCGAGTGCCTCAACATAGCCCTTCTTGGATAGGTAGTAAAGGTTCATGAGGGTGCGCGTATCAAAAACATCATCCCTTACCTTTATGTCATCCGCATCTTTAAGACGCTTGCGGAAGAGGTCGATACGCGCCTCGAGCTCCTCCTCATTCTTCCGCTTCATGTGGATGATTTAAGATAGCCTTTCCGCTCAAGCCAGTCTACCTGCGGCCCTGTGTATCTCCATATCACATCTGCCTTGTCGTCCTGAAACTCCCAAGGAACTACTATGACGACATCGCCTTCGCGTATCCATATCCGCTTCTTCATCTTTCCCGGTATTCTGGCGATCCTAGTCTGGCCATCCATGCATCTGACCTTGATCCTATTCGAGCCGAGGAGGCTTTCCACATATCCGAATACCTCTCTATTCTGCTTGCGAGGGACTCTTACCCTCGTGACTACAGTCTCATCTTCATTCTTCTGATGCAGCCTATCACCTCAAACAAACCTTCGCTTCGAGCAGCTGATCGAGTATACTCTAGACCAACTGCTATCTTCTGTTTGAGAGATCCTATATAAATAGTTTAGATGCGCCGTAGGCGTGCAATCCAACCGGCGCGAATGCACGGCTTTTCTACTGATACACCACACCGGGCCAGGATGTGGCGTCGGATCGGTATGCAGTGAAGCTTCCTGTCATCGGGCTCCTGCTGCCATCTACCTTGATTCTGTATACGAGATCGGTGGTTATCACATCCAGCTCCAGAGCAGCTCCGTTCACATCGCCTATTGCAGAGACCTGCTGGCTGGTATTACCTTCAGAGATGTTGCCGTGGCCGAATACCACACCATCAAGCTGATAGAGATACAGATCCAGATTCTTAGTTGTGATGTCTTTGAGAACAAATGAGATCTTGCCTGAGATGTTATGCTTCACCTCTGATGCCCCAGCGATATTCTCTTTGGTTTCTGGTATATTCTCGGCATCGACCTCCTGTTCGGTCGTGGATTCCTTTCTGGACTCCCAGAGCTTCCTTGAGCTCCTCGGGTCAGCTGGAAATCTCGGATCGAAGACCGGCTTGACCTCCCCTCGCGAAGTGCTTATGTATTCGTCAACCGATGTCGCCGCTGTCTTGCCGGGCAGCGCGAACGCCATACATGCGGCGAAAACCGCAAATACCACTACCAAAGGCAGTATCTCTCTCATCTCTGTAAGAATATAACGAGCCGATATTTTAACTCTGGGG
>CAZMZV010000043.1:3662-14191 GCA_964570975.1 uncultured Methanotrichaceae archaeon
CAGTATCTCTCTCATCTCTGTAAGAATATAACGAGCCGATATTTTAACTCTGGGGATGGCAAGAGACGCAAGCGGACGCAAGATGGCCGGCTGATTTACGAAAAGCTGGAGGGGTGGCGGGTAACCGCGACTACAGTCGTGGGAGGAAGCGTACCACGTTACCAACATCTAAAATGAGAGGTTATTCGACACAGGACCGCGAGGACAAAGCCCATCCAAAACACGATGATGATCTTGATTGGAGCTTATATCACTCAATATCGTCCTCAATCTCCTTCGGGGCTAGCAGTAGCTCTTTGAAGATTAGTATCTCTATAACCTGGGCTACGTAGCGCCTCTGCTGGAACCGGAGGATATCCTCATGCATCCTGAGCTCGCTGTCTATCTGAACCCTGAGAAGCGCCATGCGCATGTCTTCCTTTTCTGGATCGCTGAGCGTGTTTCTGAGCGTGCAGAACTCCTTTAGCAGTTCGGGCAGCCTCATAGGGTTCTGCAGAACCTTTGCGATGAGAAGCACGTAGTCTTTTACATTGACGGGATTTCTCTCACCCGTTAGAAGCTCGAGCTCAGAGGTCATGTACAATTCACCATCTATGTTGATTCTCTCCCCGGCCAACTCAGATCACCCTGCTGGCTCATACGTCTTTTGATTATCTCCTCGCAGATCCTGAGATCCTCAGCGGTATTTATGTTGATCGCAAGCTCGATTCTATTCATGATCAGATGATAATCCTCCTGTTCCTCAGCGACCCTCGAGCCCAGAAGTATATTCACACCCGCCGGGACTACAAACTGGCCTTTGTAGTTGAAGATGACATCCGGTCTTCTCCCAAGAGATCGATGGATGCTGAGCGGCGTGTGGACGGAGAGCGCCGGCTCAGGTCTCGAGCTGTATGTTTCCAAGACCTCCACGATGATATCGCTCGAGAGGAGCGGAATATCCGCCATGATTACCATAACCGGCTCTGATATACCGCTGATCTCAACCGCCTCGACCATGTCGTGAATGTAGCCGGAGCCGGAGGTGTTCACGACTTCCAGGCCCATTGATGTGGCCCATTCCCTCGTAAGTGGTGTATTGCTGCTAGTTGCGATGATTATTCTCTTCGAGATGGGCATGAGGGCTCTCACGACATAATCGATCAGGGGCCTCTCGAAGAGCTTGACCATCGGCTTCTCGCCCATCCCAAGCCTGGAGCCCTTGCCACCGGCCATCACAACAGCATCCAGCCTCTCACCCCCATGGCCAGCGCAACGATCAGCGCAACAGCTCGTCCGATCTCGTTGGACGCGCCTATGCCATCGCCAGAGCCACCACCGAAGTTTCTTCTGGAGATCATGGCCAGATAAAGCGCAGAGAGCACGGAGAACATCAGCATCAAGACACCGGTTGCTTTGAGAAGGAGAGCAGATATCAGGGTGGAGAACATCAACGCGATCAGAAATTCCCTCCCTCCGGTTCTCTCGATCATGATCTGGCCGAGTCCCTTCTGGAACGGCTCGGTAAACGCGGCAAATGCAAGCATCGACTGCTTCGCAGAGACCTCAGCCGCTACAAGAACGAATGGCAGAATAACCGCATCAAAAGAGCGAAGCGTAGCGAATACAGAGAGAATTACTATTATTATGAAGACCGCCCCGCCTGAGCCGAGGTTCACATCCTTCATGGCCTTTATCTTCTTCTCCAAACTGCCGTGCGCTGTAATACCGTCGCCGAAGTCCGCGAGACCGTCTATGTGATTGATGCCACAGATCTTGTAGATCGCGATTATGACTCCAATCGCGACGATATCTGGGGGCAGAAAAAGGCCGAGTAGATAGGCACATGCTGCGAATATGAGACCCAAAATGAAACCGATCAGAGGGAAGATGTAGACGTGCCTCATCAGGGCCTCAATGCCCTCCATGGATATCCCGACTGGTATCGTCGATAGGAAGCCGAAGCCGGATTTCATCGCGAAGAGCAGATCTCTCAGACGAATCCCGCCCTTGTGTACATATTCGAAGAGACGCCGCCTATCAGGCCACCTATAACGTCGTCCATAAACGGGCCGAGCTTAGACAGAATCCCGGGTTTCACCTTGTCGTATCTGACATACTCGAAGGTTCCCTTGTAGCCTCCGATGTATTTTGCTATGCTCATCCCAATAACCTCATCCGCTATCAGATATGTCAGATCCGCTTTGTAAGCCGAGCTGCTTATGCCAGGAAGCTCCTGGCTTCTGCCCTTCTCCTCCAAAAGAACGCCGGCGTATATCAGAACTGCCAGGTTTGGATCTGAGAGCGCTAGATCCAGCTCGCGCCTAAAGATCGCCTCGGCCTTCTCGCGGGTCTCTATCCCGGGATGGGGGACATAAAGCTCCAGTGCGCTATCTACGATATCCTCGATCGATACTCCCTCTTCCTCCAAGATCTTTACGATATCTTTCATAAGAACTCTCTCCGCTGAGCGATCAGCTAAATCTTGCATCGCTGAACGTGACGTAAAAGTTTTGCTCGCTTTCTGCTGTGTTGAATAATTCGAGGCAGTACGGTCGCAGAATATCGATTCTCATTAAATTTTTGATTCATGTGATTTGGTCCTCTGCTATTGGATCTCTGAACATTCTTCAACACAGCATAGCTTTCCTCCATCTATTCGAATTCTGAGAGGAGAAGGCCAATTCAAACATATCCGAGTTTTTGTAAGAATCGATACATATCATGACCTTTTCGAATATGCAGGAAATGCATGATCTATAGCGGCTGGTCGCTAAACATGAAACGATATAAGTCCAAGGAGGCTGATTAATCCTGCTTAAAATACGTTTTATCGAATACAATAAGTAATAATTCAAAATATATTATAAATTATCCTCATTCTGGTTTGGATTTGCTCCTCGAGTCCGCGAACCTGTTGAGCAATCTCGGCAGAATAGATACGAGCAGTCCGAAGATTATCACTGCCACCACCTGGCTTGTGAATGCATCCATCTACATCACCCCCATGTGTGTTTGAGTACAATATTACGATATAATAATTAATAATCGTTACGGTTTTGGGGTCGTGAACCCGAAATAGGTTGGAGTTTTAGAAACACGTTTACAGATAGCAATAATGCTAACATGAATCAGTTGAAATCATCTCAGAAAATCTGCATCCTCTGAGACAAAATTCCAAGGTGATGGATCAAAATTCCAACCTTTAATCGACTCATGGCCTTCAGCTCTCAAAACTCATAAATCCTTTAGCATCGCGATTTTTGTCGGCCATCTTTTCTCATCTCTTCGTCCAAAATGGCGAACCTCACAGCGCGCTATTCCTCAATAAGATGGCTCTTATGACATCCTTCTCCCTGGGCATGAATACGCTTCCATCACCCTCGAAGCACGGCAGGCCGCGTACTACAACAACTGGTGTGCGATCCCCGGCCTCGCCCATCATGATGTTGGCCATTCCAGCTATCTCATCAGCAACAGCTTCTAGCGTGATCTCGAGCGCCCTTCCGTGGATATCGCAAACACCCCTCCAGTCCCTGATGGGGGATATACCAGACCAGCCGATGGCAACGCCTGCCACGCCGAATCTGAAGGGCCTGCCGCAGGTATCTGTCACTATTACAGAGCAATCCCTGCTGAGACCTCTCCGTATCTTGTAGGCGCTGAGCGACGGGTTCTCAGGAAGGAGAAGTATGTTGCCAGGCGGCACATTTGATTGATCTATGCCGGCATTCACACAAACATGGCCGAATTTGGTGACAACAAGAAGAAATGGATGGTCGAGGAGGATCTCCGAGGATTCGTCGATAACAGCTTGGACGAATCGGGGGTCTTTTCCCAGCCTCCTGGCTATCTCGAATGCCCTATCGCCAGGCGTGTATGAGGAGAGCTCTCTCGTTCTCCCCTCTGACTTGGAGACCACGGTACTTGCGATGCAAAGTACATCTCCATCCTCAAGCTCGAACCTAGACTCGATCAGAGAGGCGAGGTCATCGCCTTTCTCGATCACAGGAATGCCCTTCACGAGATGCAAGCTCACGGTTTCTATCATCCAACCATCTTCTTCGCAGCTTCAGCGCCTGCCCGGAATATCTCAAGATTCAGCGGCACGAGCCTCGGCTTCTTTGAGAATGCGTTCTTGATGGCATCTACAAAAGCATCCTCCGGCAATCCAAGATTCCCAGCGGCCATGAGGGCTCCCAGCATTGCTGTATTCGCAGCCTGCTGAGCACCCCGCTCTGTGGCTATCTCCGTGGCGGGGACTGCCATAGCTCTTGCACCGTTTTGCGCCTCGAACTCGCCGGCAAGCGTATCGTAGATGATGAGGCCCATCGCTCTTGCGGAGAACTTCTCAAGGGAGGGCCGGTTGAAGGCTACCAGGACATCGATATCATCGACGACCGGCGAAGCTATCGGCTCGCCCGATATGACAACTGTGCAGTTGGATGTGCCTCCCCTCTGCTCAGGCCCGTAGTCGGGGTACCAGGATACAAACCTCCCAGCCAGATAGGCAGCCTGCGCGAGCGCGAGCCCCATGCTGAGCACCCCCTGCCCACCAAATCCGGAGATCCTTACGCTCTTCGAGATGAAAGACGGCTCAGGTACAGGCTCTATCGAGCGCTCTTCCGATATCCCGAATATCCTCTCGAGAGACTCCTTGGAGTAATCGCTCTCAGGCCGCACGATCGGCTCGGCCTCTGCCGATCTATCTCTGAATCGCTTGAGAGGAAACTCCTTCTCCATCTCCTCATTTATGAAACTTTCAACGCCCTTCGCGTCCATTCTGAGTATCGTCGGGCAGGGTGAGAGGAACTCGACGAATGCGTATCCCTTCTTGTCCCTCTGTATCTCCAGCGCTCTCCTCACGGCACGCCGCGCCTTTCTTATGTGCTCTATATCTGATAAGGAGACGCGCTCTATGTAGACAGGTGCTTTTAGTGTATCGAGGATCTCACAGACATGTAATGGGTATCCGGCCTCCCTCGGATCTCTTCCCGTTGGCGTTGTTGAGGTCACCTCTCCCACAAGCGTCGTGGGGGCCATCTGACCGCCGGTCATGCCATAGACCGTGTTGTTGACGAAGAATACGGCCATCTTCTCCCCCCGATTGGCTGCCTGTATGGTCTCGTTGAGGCCTATAGATGCAAGATCCCCGTCACCCTGGTATGAGATCACTATCGCGTCATCCTCGGCTCTGGATATGCCTGTACCAACTGCAGGCGCTCTTCCGTGGGCTGCCTGCACGTGGCCGCAGTCCAGATAGTAGTAGGCGAAGACAGCGCAGCCGACGGGGCTCAGGAGAACGCATCTGTCCTGGATGCCCAGCTCCTCCATCGCCTCTCCTATGAGCTTGTGGAGTATGCCATGGCCGCAGCCGGGGCAGTAGTGGGTAGCAGCAGGCGCAGAGCCTCCCTTCCTCGGGTATTCGCTGTAAAGACCCGGATGCCCGCCGAGATCCCTTCTCATCGATTCACCTCCCTGATCTTCTTCAGTATCTCGTCTCGCGTGATCAGATTTCCTCCGTATCTTGATACGAGCTCGACGTCCGATCTGGTAGCGAGCATTATATCTTCTCTCATCTGGCCGTTGCTCATCTCGACCGAGATGAGCTTGCAATCCCTCTCCGCAATATCTCTCAAGGCCTTCTCCGGGAACGGAAAGAGCGTTATAGGCCTCAGGAGACCTGCCTTTATGCCCTCTCGCCTGGCAGCATCAACTGCCGATCTTGCTATTCTGCTGCTTATGCCATAGGATACCAGGACAACATCTGCATCATCAGTTCTGTAGCTCTCGTACAATATCTCATTCTCCCTGATCCTTCTGTACTTCTCCTGTAGCCTCAGGTTGTGCCTCTCGAGTTCATCGAAATTGAGAAATATCGATGTCACGAGATTTCCTCTGGTCTCCTTTCTTCCAGCCACTGCCCATGAGGTATCTATCTCAGGCTTTATCGTATACTCGGGAAATCTCAGCGGTTCGACCATATGCCCCAGAACACCATCCGCTAAAATGACAGCTGGATTTCTGTATTTGAATGCGAGATCGAAGGCTTTGATCGTCAGATCGCACATCTCCTGGACAGAATTGGGAGCCAGAACGATATTGTTATAGCATCCATGGCCTCCGCCTTTTACCGTCTGATAGTAATCAGACTGCTCAGGACCGATATTTCCGAGACCGGGGCCGGCCCTGTTGATATCGACGATGACGCATGGAAGCTCAGCCCCTGCCAGATAAGAGATTCCCTCCTGCTTAAGGCTCATCCCAGGCCCAGAGGAAGCTGCTAGTACTCGATGGCCGGCTGCAGCAGCTCCATAAGCCATGTTGATCGCCGCCTCCTCCGACTCGGCTTGAACGAACTTCCTCCCGACCATGGGAAAGTAACGCGAAGCCTCCTGGAGGATCTCGCTGGCAGGCGTTATGGGGTAACCGAAGAAGCAGTCGCAGCCTGCGTACATTGCTCCGATTACCACAGCGGTATTGCCCGCGACTAGCTTTGTTGGCATGGTATCACTCGCCCTTCGAGGGTATGTGGACCGAAAGCGCATTGGGCTCTGGGCATGTGTAGTAGCACGCGCCGCATCCTATGCAGCCATCGCCTGTGTATGTGGCGTATCTGTAACCTCTGCTATTCAGAGACACGCTCATCTTAAGGACGTTCACAGGGCACGCCAGAGTGCAACGCTCGCACCCCTTGCACTCGATCTCATTTATTATCGGATACGGCTTGTCCTTCTCCCGGATCTCGACCCTTCTTATCTTACCGCTTATCGTCTTGGGCAGCTCATCCACAAACTCGACTATCCTCGGGTACTTGTAGGGCGCGGTTATCCTCTTCACATGCTCCTGAAGCTCCCTCTTGAGCTCCTCCGACGGCTGATATCCCTTTGTCAGTACGACGGTCGCCTTGATAACCTGCCCTCTAATTGGATCCGGAACGCCCGTGATGGCGCACTCAAGTACAGCTGGGTGGGTCATCAGCGCGCTCTCCACCTCAAAAGGTCCGACCCGATAGCCGGAGGTCTTTATCATATCATCGGTTCTGCCAACAAACCAGATGTAGCCATCCTCATCGATCCAGGCCGTATCACCTGTATGATAATAACCATCATGCCACGTGTTTCTCACCCTGTCGGGATCGAGGTGGTAATCGATGAACAACCCCACGGGCTTTCCTTTATCCGTTCTTATTACTATCTCGCCCTCCTCTCCGACCTCGCAGACCTTCTTGTCTTTATTTAAAAGAACGATATCGAAGCCGGGTGCGGGCATGCCCATCGATCCCGGCTTGGGCTCCATCCACGGGAAGTTCGCTATGGTAACGACTGTCTCGGTCTGGCCATAGCCTTCCATGAGCTTGAGCCCTGTTATCTCCAGGAACTTCTCATAGACGGATGGATTGAGCGGCTCGCCAGCTGTAACCGCGTACTTCAGTGTGGAGAAGTCGTACTTTGACATGTCCCCTTTGATCATGAACCTGTATATTGTGGGTGGGGCGCAGAAGGTGGTGACCTTGTACTTGGCGAGCTTCTCCATCATCCTGCCCGCATCGAACCTATCATAATCGTAGACGAATACGGCCGAGCCCGCTATCCATTGTCCGTATATCTTACCCCATGCGCATTTCGCCCAGCCTGTATCGGCTACTGTGTAATGAAGCCCGTCATCGCTGACGTTCTGCCAGTACTTCGCGGTGAGGATGTGGCCCAGAGGATATGTCTGATCATGTCTCACCATCTTCGGATATCCGGTGGTGCCGGAGGTGAAGTAAGCGATGAGCACATCATCGTTTCGAGTTGCATCATCGCCTGTCGGTCTAACAAAATCATCTGACGCCTCGGCGAGGGCTCTTCTGAAGTTGATCCATCCCACCCTCTCCTGATCCTCTCTCCCAACGAATGCCTTTATCAGCTTTATATCTCCCAGCTCCCTGTGAGCCAGATCGACCTCTTCCGGCACGCCGTCCTCAACGATGCAGACGACCATCTTCAGGTTCGCCTTTTTTATTCTGTAGACGATATCTTTGGATTTCAGCATATGCGTCGATGGAATTGCGACCGCGCCTATCTTATTGAGCCCGATCATGCAAATCCAGAAATCGTAACGGCTCTTGAGAGTGAGCATCACCGTATCGCCTTTCTTTATCCCATAGCTTCTGAAGAGATTCGCGGCCTTGTCGCTGTAGTACTTCATATCCTTGAATGTGAATATCCTCTCCTCGCCGTGATCATTGCACCAGACCAGGGCGATCTTATCGGGTTGCTCTTTCGCATACCAATCAACAACATCGTAGGCGAAATTGAAGTTCTCTGGAACGATTATCTTGAAGTTCTTTTTGAAATCCTCATAAGAGTCAAAGTCGACCCTTGATACAAACTTATGCAGAAGCGAAACCAACTGAAGCCCTCCTCACATGACAACTACAAGCATCTTAGCAGGCCTGTCGTTCAGCGCCTCCATGGCATGCTCATAAGACGAGTCGAAGAAGATCGAATCGCCTTCGTTGAGCACGATCTCGTTATTGTGTATGTATATCTTTATCGTGCCCTCCAGGATGTAGTCGAACTCCTGTCCTGGATGGCTGTATACTGCAGGCTTCTCCGGCCTGGGCTCCACCGTGACTATGAACGGCTCGGCCTTTTTATGGGCGAACCTTCCAGCGAGGCTCTGATACCTGTACTGCTTTCTCCTCTCGACCTCCACGCCTTCCCCTTTTCTGGTAACCGTGAAGATGCTCATCTTCGGCTCTTGACCTGTGAGCAGAAGACTCATGTCGACATCGAGACGCTGTGCGATCTTGAAAAGAAGGCTAGCTGGTATATCCAGGCGGCCGGCCTCATAGCCGCAGTATGCCTCGAGAGGCACTTTCAGATACGCGGCCATATCCTCTGGCGTTATCTTCGAGAGCTCCCGCAGCTCACGTATACGCGACCCGATCTCCTCAAGCTTCTCGTTCATGGTGGTTCAAGCATTATCTACCTCTATTTAGAACCTATCGCCGGAGGGCAAAAAATTTCTGTGTGTCCGAGTCGATCGCATTTTGCTGGGGGAATGATTGATATACTCTGAAATATCCTACCACGCTACGGCGTGACAGATGCGCCACATCAAAATCATCAGGGTAGTAACATGGCATTCTGGCAACCTAATTTGGAGCTGATGAATCGATCGGAGTTAGAGGAGCTTCAGCTGCGCAGGCTCAAGAGGACCCTAGAGCAGGTCTACAGGAACGTACCATTCTATCACAATAGAATGGCTGAGGCCGGAATTAACCCGCAGGATATCAATAGCCTGAAGGATATCGAGAAGCTGCCATTCACTCGGAAGACGGATCTCAGGGATAACTATCCCTTCGGGCTCTTCGCTGTTCCTCTTGAGGAGATTGTTAGGGTTCATGCATCTTCGGGAACCACTGGGAAGCCTACCGTTGTCGGATATACTAAAAAAGACATAGAGACCTGGTCGGACATGATGGCCAGGGATTTCGTGATGGTCGGAGTTACGAAAAAGGACATATTTCAGAATGCGGTGAATTACGGTTTCTTCACCGGCGGGCTTGGTGTTCATTACGGCATAGAGCGAATGGGCGCGATGGCTGTGCCCTCAGGAACTGGAAATACCGAGAGGCAGCTCGAGATCATGGCAGACTTCGGCGTTACAGTTGTGCACTGTACGCCATCGTATGCGCTTTACCTCGCGGAGACTGCGAAGGCAAAGGGATTCATGGAGAGATTGAAGCTTCGAATAGGCTGCTTCGGGGCCGAGCCATGGTCTGAGGAGGCTCGTCAGGAGCTTGAGGCTGCATTCAACATCAAGGCCTATGACTCCTACGGTCTCTCAGAGATGTTCGGGCCTGGAGTCGCCTTCGAGTGTCAGGAGCAGGATGGTCTCCACATATGGGAGGATCACTTTCTGGTGGAGATAATCGATAAAGATGGAAATCCATGTGCTCCGGGCGAGCGCGGAGAGCTCGTTCTGACCTCTCTCACCAAAGAGGCGATGCCGCTGATAAGATACAAGACCGGAGACGTGACGTATCTCTTGGAGGATAGTTGCAATTGCGGGCGTGTGTGCAGAAGGGTCCATAGGTTCTTGGGAAGGGCAGACGATATGCTCGTCGTAAGGGGCATAAACGTATTCCCGAGCCAGATAGAGGATGTGCTTCTCTCAATACCCGAGATAGGGGATTACTTCCAGGTTATAGTCGACAGAAAGCATCATGGTTTAGATGAGCTGACAATCCAGGTTGAGATGAAGGACGAGGCCTTTACGGGGGAGATCGCGGATCTGGCACGCTTGCAGAAGAAGGTGGAGGAGAGGCTCAAGGCGGTTCTCAACCTCCGGAGCAAAGTGGAGCTCGTTGAGAAGGGAACAATTCCCAGAACCTCTGGCAAATCCAAGAAGATCGTGGATATGAGGAAGATATGAGTCTCTTTGCGGTGAAAAAGAAAAGAGATCCGTAGCCCTCTTCTTTTTCAATCAGACTTCACAGTTTTATGTTGATAATCGGTAACATCCTCCAAAAAGACAGTTGCATCTTCTGCTAGCAG
>CAZMZV010000044.1:0-14093 GCA_964570975.1 uncultured Methanotrichaceae archaeon
TTTATGCATCGACTTCCTCGCTGGAGTTTCGAGCTCCCGAAATGGAGAGTGTCCCCTCAAACAGCTCGATTTCTGAGCACGCCTATCCCTTCTATCTCCACCTCCACGATATCGCCTCTCCTAAGCATTCCAACCCCAGGGGGCGTGCCTGTGGCTATAACATCTCCCGGCTCCAATGTCATTATCGAGCTAACGAACTCCACAAGCTCTCCGAGTCCGAAGATGAGATCTGATGTGTTGGATCTCTGCCTGATCTCACCATTCACCCTCGTGCATATATCGAGATCCTCGGCATCCCCAATGCTCATCGGCGAGATCCATGGGCCCACTGGAGCGAATGTGTCAAAGCTCTTTGATCTGGTCCATTGGCCGTCTTTCTGCTGTAAATCGCGTGCAGTAACATCATTGAAACACGTGTACCCCAGAATATATTCCCCAGCAGCGTCCTTCGAAACGTGTTTGCATCTGCTGCCGATCACTATGGCGAGCTCACCCTCGTAATCGACGCGATTGCTGGCAGATGGTATCATGATATCGGCATCCGGGCCTATTACCGCGGAGGGCGGCTTCAGAAACAAGATCGGATCCTCTGGAAGCTTCATCTTGAGCTCTCTGGCATGCTCAACATAATTCAGGCCCACGCAGACCAACTTCGTCGGGGATGTGGGGGCTAGAAGCTCCACATCTCTCAGTTCATATGATGATCCATTCGCTGATATCTCATCGCCGTTCACACGGCCGTTTAATATCCTATCTCCATATCTGAAACGCGCTATCATGATCGGACCTCAGTAGCAGCTCTCCTTCAGGCCAGAAGCTCCGCGCCTGTACCTCCCAAACTCTCCATCGATGAGTTTATCGCCCGTGATCACAGGCCCCTCGACGCAGACCCTTATACCATAGGGATCCAATGAGCATGATCCGCAGATCCCAACGGCGCACTTGAAGTATCTGTTGATGCTCGCTTGGATCTTCGATGCGTGCTCTTTGCATCTACATATTATATCGTGCATCATCATCTCAGGGCCGCATGTGTATATCTGCGTATAATCCTCCAAATTCAGATCGGCAAGACCAGCAGACGCTCTGCCCTTTATTCCGGCGCTCCCGTCATCCGTGGTCAGTATAACCTCTCCAAGCCGCCTGAAGCGCTCGAGAAAGATGATATCATCTCTGGTTCTGAAGCCTATAACCGCTGTGACGTCAAGACCCCTCGCCTTCGCATACTCACCGAGAAACGCAAGCGGTGCCACCCCAACGCCCCCGCCTATTAGCAGTATTCTGTCACCGACAAGCTTGAAGCCATTTCCGAATGGCCCTCTGCAGCCGACGCTCTCTCCTGACCTTAAATCGCAGAGCGCTCTCGTGGCCTCTCCTACAGCATGCACAGTGATAGAGTCGGGAGCCGAGAAGCTCATCGGTATCTCATCCACGCCCCTGATCCAGACCATCATGTACTGCCCTGGGATAGGATCCAGAGATCTCTGGAAGCGAATGGTCTTCACCGAAGGCGTCTCGACGATCACATCTTTGATCACGAGATCTGCAGGCCTGAACCTCATCTCAACCTCCGCGCAATTCCGCGAATATCCTCTAATCTCTTTCCCTTCCTGTCGAGAAACCTCGAGATGCCATCTGCGATATCCCTGAATATATCAAGCCCTCCGAGGAGAGCGGTGCCTATCTGGACGCCGGATGCACCAGCCATTATCATCTCCACAGCATCCTGCCAGCATGATACACCTCCAACACCTATGATTGGGATCTCCAGAACTCCGGAGAGCTCGTATATGCATCTGAGCGCTACAGGCTTTATCGCAGGGCCCGAAAGGCCGCCTATGACGTTACCCAGAATCGGGTAGCCGGACTCCACATCGATCGCCATTGCCTTGAGGGTGTTTATGGCGACGACCGCGTCTGCACCACCCCGCTGGGCTGCGAGCCCCAATATCTTTATATCTGTGACGTTTGGCGTGAGCTTGACCCATACCGGAACCGCTACCGATCTCTTGACGGCTTTTGTTATATCCTCGACGTTACAGGGATCGCACCCGATCTCGCTGCCGTATCCCTCTGCATGCGGGCATGATAGATTCAGCTCGAATCCATCGGCATCGAGAGCGCTTGCTATCTCCTCGAACTCATCAGGACCAGAGCCGAAGATGCTGACTACAACAGGGACGCCGCCCTCCCTTGCGATATCTATCTCCTCTTGGAATGCTCTGTAGGATGGGTTCGGCAGCCCCATCGCGTTTATGAGCCCGACACCGAGTCTGACTACTGTAGGTCCCGGATGGCCATCTCTAGGCTCCAAGCCGATTGATTTTGTAACGACTGCGCCTGCGCCCGCGAGGGCCGCCCTTTTCATAGAGGCGCCTGTGGTTCCCAGAATCCCAGCCGCAAGCATCAGCGGATTCTCAAGCTTCAGACCTCCAACATATCCCGCAAGGGATGCCATGTGTGAGGATCCGGCCTTATGGGATAAAATACTTCTCAGCGGTTGAACAACTCCGGAAGCCGTTATGCCAAAACTCGCATCCCATTTGCTGATGGTTTCGACTCCAGCAGCTACACCGACTTCGTTCTGCCAAAATGCTTCTCGAAGACAGCTGGAATCTCATCGACCCTCCTCAGAATAAAGGTCCCCTCCATGGCCTCGAGCCGGTCAACGTGCTCTACATCCTCCCGTCTTATTCTGAGCCTGAGATCTCTTCCGTCTGGTAGCTTTGTCACCGTTATTCCTTCCTCGTAGTCGGAGGGCATTATGTAGAGCGGCACATACGCCTTCTGGGCCATTATCGCCGCATTGGTAAGAAGCGTATCCGCCAGGCGCAGAGATATCTTGGCGACGGTATTCGATGTCGCAGGAGCGATGAGCAAGAACTCGAACTTTCCGAGTTGGAGCTGGCCGGCCAGAAAAGGCGCGTTAGCATTTGCCTCCACCCAGATCTTGTCGAAGTTCGCTTCAAGTTCGTTGAATAGTTTGTAGTACTTTATCACCTGATCTCCAGCCCTCGATATGTAAACTCTGATATCAACGGTCTCTCTGTATCTCTTCTGGACCTTCTTCATCATATCCACGATCTCTGGAAGTCTATCGCCGCTGCCCGTTATGCCCCATGCAACCTTTGCCTTCCTATCTGACATGATATCGAGGATGTTGGCATTCTGAATAAAATTTTCGATGTTCTTTCCCATCATGGGCTAGAAGCACTGAAACGATGAAGCTTGAGGCAGAGCCAATTCGTACAGGTTAGAACTTTCAATTGCTATCGATTATGACGCAGCAACCTGTCAACAAATCACTGGAGAATAAGGATTGAAAGACAAAGGCAGCATTGTGAGGTTGAAAGCCAAAAAGTAATTTATAAATAGTTAAAAAAGTACATTGCTATCAAATGGAGATCAAATTAACCTCAAAGGAGAAGCTTGTGTTATATGGTCTATCCAGATACCCTGGGCAGAGTGATATCGATCTATCTTCTTTGATTGATGTAGACAGATCTACTATATTCAAAAGCAAGCGCAAATTTCGCGACTGGCAATTGATCAGGCTTCTGAATGTGCCATCATGCGGCGCACTTGGCGCCGAGATGCTCAGCATGGTGTTCATGCGGTTCTCGCCAAGAATCGATGGCCGGGAATCTCTCACAGAGTGGATGGAGATGCCCGACTGCGTCCTCTGCGCGGCGACGAACACCGATGCATTCTCCCTTGTATACTCGAAGAACATGACGGAGTTCAAGAGACGATCCGAGAGGATTCTGAACAGCTACCAGCTTAATGGCGTACTTAAAGATTACAGATGCGTGCATTGTTCGGTGGAACTGACAGAATACCATTACAATGTCTCTGCAGCCATCAATGAGATGTTCGATCTCGGGCGGAGCGATATACCACGTGAATCTATACCTCTAAAGCCATCAGATGTCGTGCGGTTTTCTGAAAAGGACCGGCTGACCCTCTACGCGTTCGTCAAATATCCCAGTCTATCAGACCTGGAATTGTCGAAGAGAACGGGGATCTCAAGGCCTACGATCTCCGGCAAGAGGGTCAAGTTCTTCGAAAGCAATATCCTGAATAGAGAGGTCTACATAGAATGGCAAAAAATATGCGGCGAGCTGCTCTGCTTCTACCATCTGCGCATGAAGCGGCTGGACGAAGAAGTTCTTCGCGATATCGGAGAGCTGCTGAGGAACATCGGATTCCATCTCTTATATTACCTGCAACCCGGCGATGTCTGTGGCGTTATGCTCTCGCCGAGCTACACACATCTCAAGGGCTGCCTGGATGCGCTTGTCCATGATGCCCTTGAGATGGATCTCCTCTGCGAGGATCCGTATACCATGATAATGCCGCTGCGTACAATGGCCCTGAAAAAGCTTGATTACGCTCCTGTCACAGCAGAGATGCTCGGCATAAAAAAAGAGCTATGAGCGAGATAGTTATAGTCACATCATCCTCAGATCCAGCAAGCATGAACATCGCCTCCAGGCTACTTGAGCTTGCCGACTGGGACCGGGAGGGCGATCTTAGATTCTACAAATCCTACTGCATGTTGAATATCCAGGAGGAGCTTATCGAGATCAGAGATCTAGAGGGCTTGCTTGAGAGTATCGGTATCTACCCGAGGTTGATAGTCTTCGCATCTCGCCATAAGTCCAGAGAGGCTCTTCCATGGCTCGGCGGCCACTTCACAGGTATACTCCAAAGAGATTCATTCGAGTTCTCTGCCCCTGCACCATACGCGCTGAAGTCCTTGCTCATCTCTTTACAGCGCAATCTGCCTGATGGCTTCCAGCTATCCGCTGAGGCAACACATCACGGACCTTTCGATCTTAGCACACCCTCGCTCTTCGCGGAGATCGGCTCCGCGGAAAGTCAATGGCTGGACCCAGTCGCGGGAATGGCCGTAGCGAAGTCGATCTTGGATTTAGAGGGAGATCTTGAGCACGCAGGCGAGCCTGTGCTTCTCGGCATCGGGGGCGGCCATTACGTCCAGAGGCAGACAGAGCTTATGCTCTCCAGGCCTGTTGCCTTCGGTCACATGTTCTCGAAGTATCAGGCCTCAATGCTGGATGCCGCCTCTTTAGAGCGAGCTGCCAGCCTCTCAAACGCCTCTTGTATCTACATAGACCGCAAATCTTTCAGCTCTCTAGAGCGCAAAAGGCTCGAAGAGCTGGCAGATGCCCTTGGGTTGAGGATGATGAGCAAAAAAGACATCAGAGATCTATGAGTTTTCAAAAACTCATCTGCATAGACCATTCCAAAAACCTTGGGCTAGATCCCCAGGAATAGCCAGTATACGAATAAATTGACTGCCGTGAGCGGAATTCCGATCTTAACAAACTCTAGGAATGTGATTGTAGCGCCATTCCTCTCGGCATTCTGTATGATTATAACATTGCTGGCTGCACCCAGGATGGACAGATTACCTGCTATCGTGCTACCGGCAGCAAGTGCAACCAGAGCCTGAGCAGTCGCGCCGATCTGGTTGAGCACCGGCAGGTAGAGAGCGACGAAGGGCACATTCGAGACGACCTGGCTGAGCATAACGCTCAGGGCGAGTATGAGTGGAATGGATGCGACATCCATGCAGTTCAGATCCAGAGAGCTCTGGATGAAACCGGACCTCCAGACGGCCTCCATGAGAACGAACATAGAGGCGAAGAAGATCAGGGTCTCCCAGTCGATTTTCCTGAGTATCTGCCATCTTCTCCTGCTAAGGACCAGAATTGGAAGAGCAGAGATTACCGCAATGTAGGTCAGCCTGAAAGACTCTCCCGTGCCCCAAATCACGGCTCCGATCTTCAAGAGCACGAGAATCAATACAATGGACAGAGAGATCTTGCTTATCCTGGCTAGCTCTCTATCACTTATACTGTCATTTAGCTGAAGGTTGTTCAGACGCCTGAATTCGCTGCTGTAAAATGTTCTCATAAGAGGATAAACGATGAAGAGGTTGACGCACGTCGGTACGAAGAGATGGCCGAAGAAGTCCGCGAATGGGTTTGCAAAACCACCATCGATTGCTATGAGCAGGTTCTGCGGATTGCCTATGGGGCTCATAGCGCTTCCTATGGTGACGGCAAATGCCAATGATAGCAGCAATAGCTTGGGGGAGATCTTATGCAGAGTTGAAAGATAAAGAACGATGGGTGTGCCTATTATGGCTATTGTATCGTTCATAAGAAATGCGGAGAGGAAGCCCATCCCGAAGAGGAGCATTATTATCAGCTTATCTGTGGTATCTGCCCTGCCGAAGAGTTTATTCGTGATATGGACCAGATAGCCGCTCTCCCGCATCGCCTCTCCGACTATGAACATGCCTGCGAGAAAAACCATGACATCGATGTTGATCGATCTTATGGCATCTGCGGTAGAGATCTCGCCCAGAGCGACAACAGCAATGGCTCCGCATGCCATTATCTGCCATATCTTAAGCCTGAATTCTCCGATCTGCCTAAATGCTATCAGCAGAAGCACCAAGATCAGAACTACGATCGATATCAACGGGAGGTCATCCTGCAATCAGCGAGTGTCTAGACAAGATGCTCTGCAAGACATGTGATAGTATATATTTCTTTTTGATGCTGTGTCGAACAACCTTTGAATTTTCGATATCAGGGAGCAAATTCACACAAATCGAACTTTGATGTGAATAGATCCCCATCAACGTCTCGACTTATTCAACACAGCATCTTTTGAGTGTTCCATAATAACCCCACAAGCACATCGAGTATAAGCGCTGCGAACAGAACAGCTCTGTAATTTGCGCCCTGATAGAAGAGCCTGTCGCCACGCTCTGGAGTGGGATTTCGCATGAAATCGATGCATTGCCTGAGCATCCACATGCCGGAAACTATCGCCACCGCATAGTATACAACGTCCAGCCCCGCAGAAGCGCCCAGAAGCAGTGAGAGGATTATGCCAGCGGACCAGAATGCGGCCACAAGCCTTGATGTGAGTGGTATTCCATATGTGGCAGGCGTCGTGGGGATACCCTTTGCCCTGTCTCCGGGCACGTCCCTGGCCGCATCACAGTTTGTAAAACCCCAGTCTGTTATGCAGATCATAAGGCCTAGAAGGAGTGCTGCTGGATGGAAGCCAGGCCCTGGTTTGAGATAACCGAGGGGCGAGATTGCGAGCCACACGCCTACAGGGACCATGCCGAATGCCAAGCCGACGAATATCCAACTGAGGGGAGTCCTGCGCTTGGCCCATGCTGAATATACTGTTATTGTCACCGTGGCCAACAGTAGCGCCACTAAACTCTCGGGGTTGAGATAAAGCGCCGCTGCCGCCGCGAGGAGGAAGAGCATCACAGCATAAGTTGCGGCAGCTCTCCTGCTCACCCGCGATGATGGAAGGGGTCTTCCAGGCATTCCAATGCTGTCAACATCCACATCGATGTAATCGTTGAAGACGTAAGCGCTGGTTATTGCAAAATACGCGCCTATGGTGGCAATCAGGAAGGGCAGAGCATCCGGAAGAGCGCCTGAGGTGGCGTATGCTGAAAGCAGAGCAGATGCAGCAGGAAGCGCGAGATCCATTGGCGCGAGAGGTGGACGGAGCAGCTCCAGATATGCCTTTACGTCCATGGAAGTCACTCCAAGAGGCCATCGAAGAGGCTCAGATGATCCTGAGGCTTTGTGAGAAACTCCAGCTTTTGAGGATTCTTGACAAGCGGGTACATCTCCGTTCGCTTGGAGAAGCCGAATCTATGTAGCTTGTATTCATCTGGCGCCTCCACCCACCTAAGGGGGGCAGGGTTTTCGTATCTTGTGTTCTGGATGAAACCATTCTTTGTATAATAGTACGCGGCACCGCCGAGCCTTTTGTAGGGCTCATAGATGGATGAGAAGCTTCTGCAGACAAAATTCGCCATTTTGAGCTGCTTGTTAGAGCGGTTTATGGTGACATGACCATAACCAGGCGGTATTACGACCTTGTCGCCCTCTAACGCCTCAACACATACTATGTCGGTTGCGGACTCGTTCTGAAGCAGATACATCGCTTCACCCTCGAGAACCTCGTAAACCTCCGGGTAGGTGACGTTCGTTCCCGCTACGCAGGGATGATAATGGCCCGCGGTCTTAACATACTCTCTACCGAGCATCTTGGGCGGTATCACGGTTATGTCATAGCGAAGATCATGTTCTTTCAGTCTATCTCGATCAGACCTGCTGAGGTACAGGTCTCTATACATGTAATAGAGATCCATATCCTCCGCGGAGCGCGCCCATTCTTTATCATACAAGAGATCGCGCATATCGCTCAATCTCCTGATATCCGGCTCCCATCGCCTTCCTCCGATCTCCAGGGTTAGCACTTCATCCACCTCTTCATCCGGCCGTAAGAGTATCGCATCATTTTTTATTAAAATATCTAGCAGCTCGCTTCATTAAATGAAGTCGTGGGTATTCGCTGCCCCCATCAAATTCTTCATAGACTAACAAAACCTCAAACCACCTTCCTCATGCAGGGAAGAAATTCACGGGTGCTGACCGTCCAAGTTGCACAGGTGGTCAGCACAGCGAACAACCATCACCCTAGTATCTTGTGTAGGTGGAACTGATGCGGCCCGAGCTTTCCACCAAAATTTCCCGCGGAGATCTTTATCACGCCGGGAACCCTGCAGGCAGCTTCGATCCCCACGCGCATAGATTCTTCGATGGCCTCTCTGCTTATGCCATTGATCACGATCTCGTAGCCGGCAGTGACGTTCTCTGGAAGCACACAGACGCCCTGCTCCTTAAGCGTGGGGCAGAATGCTACATTCGTCGACGCCTTGAGGAACTTGTATCTGCTTCCTACCTTGGAACCGCTCGCGACCACCCCACCCGGGAATGGTGTGATCGTCCCCTTCAGCTTGCTTATCGCATCGACCGCTGCCTCGGCAGCCATGAGCGCTGCAGGCTGGTTCTGGCCCAGGATGTAGAAGTTTCCGCCTGCAATTCCATCGACCGCTCCGATGGTCTCCTCCACGAGGAAGTCCCCCTCCATTATGGGGATCTTGCAGAACTTCCTGCTGCAGTATTCGATATCGCATTGGTAGCCGTCGCCAAAGTATCCGAGCTTCTTTCCCGTATCGAACTGCTTCTCTGCCTCCGGCAATCCGTTGAACACAGCAGTCGTTGGAGCCGTGAGAACACACTGGCCTATTCGTGCGAGGAGAGAGCTCTCCAGACTCTTCCAGCTCATATTGCATATCTGTATGTACACACCAGGCCTGCCGTCTGGTGTCTCTCTTCCGGGAACGACACACTCAATACCGGCCTCCGCGGGGCACATAATCACAGAAGTCCCAAAGCCCGTGGCCTCGCGCGCGGCCTCGAGCGCCCAGCGTTCACTGATGGCTGTTATCAGTACCCTCCCGATCTTTATTGGAAACGCCTCTGCAAATGTATCCTCTATCTCCACCCCGTTTATCCTCATTTATACCACCCCTATCTTGGATTGTAAACTGCGAGCTCAAAGCCCTTCTCGCTATTAAATGCAGCAGCAGAGCAGACAGGGCGCTCGAATGGCATGCCGAAGAGGGATCTCGCTATGCTTGATGCACTAGACCCCTCGAGGGATACAGGCTCGAAGCCGGTCTTCTCATAAGTTGCCACCATCCAGGCATCTCCATCCTCGAGCCCGATCTCTTTAATCCTGATCTCATCAGAAGCAGCGATGCCGAGCACGCCTTTGGATTCGGATACAACCGCTGCAATTCTCGGCGTCTTCAGTTCGTCCCTTTCATATCCGTAAGCGACTAGGCTGAGAGCCACAGCATCTAGATGTCTACAGCCATCCTCTATGCGTTCGAATATCATGTCTGTCTGATCGCCATTCGATACGACCGCGAAATCGTCGGAAACCCTTATGCAGGGATATGTTATATACGGATTCCTCATCATGTCAGATGGGTCTGAAGGATGGATTATGATCGAAGATCCCGAAGCAGTTGCCCGCCGGTTTGGATAGGATCTGGACGAGACCCGGTATCCAGCCCAGATTCTGCCATTCGACATGCCTATTGCAACGATCCTTCCGACGTACACGCCAAACACCCTTCAATACAGAAGGCCGAACCTCTCGGCATTCTCGTCTGCGATCTCCTGTATCTTCTTGATGATCTCGGCCCCATCCTCCTGCCTGAAGATATGTCTGTATCTGCCCTGAGCCTTCAGATAATCCTCAACAGGCCTCTTTTTGTGTATCTTCTTGACGCCTGCTAGCTTCCCGTCGACATATTCGTATAAAGGCCAGAGGCAGGTCTCAACCGCAATACGTGATATCTCTATTGTATTTCCAGCCTCGAATGACCAGCCTGTGATACATGGGGCGTTGACCTGGATGTAGGCAGGCCCAGGAATCTCGATCGCTCTTTTAACCTTTCTTCTCAAATCGACGGGATAGGCTACTGCAGCTGTCGCCACGTAAGGAGCGCGGTGAGCGAGAGCTATAGCCGGCATATCCTTCTTCGGCCTCGGGTTTCCAAAGCTGATTTTGCCTGCTGGCGTTGTTGATGTAGATGTGTAGCATGGTGTAGAGCTGCTCCTCTGAACGCCGGTGTTCATATAGGCCTCGTTGTCGTAGCAGATGTACTTCACGTTATGTCCGCGATCTAACATGCCTGAGATGCAGCCCATACCTATATCGAATGTGCTACCATCACCCGCTATCACTAATACGTTTACATCTTTCCTTCCGAAGCGCTTCAGCGCAGACTCAACGCCTGAAGCGACTGCTGCCGCGTTCTCGAAGAGCGAATGTATCCATGGAACCATCCAGGAGCTCTCGGGATAAGGTGTCGATGTCACCTCAGCGCATCCTGTAGGCGTTACAACTATCGTATTTGGCCCGGCCGCGTCCAGTATGAGCTTGATCACCGTGGGCATAGAACAGCCCGCGCATGCCCTGTGTCCAGGTGCGAAATAATTCTGCATGCAAGACCTCCTAAATTAAATCCTCTCTGAGACTTAGAAACTCCATCTCATTCTCGATGCCTTTGCCTCTTGCTGCGATCGCTTTATCGACCATCCGGCGGATGTCCTTTTCAGTGATATCTCTTCCACCGAGACCAGCAGGGAATCCTATGACAGGCATCCGGAGGTCTGTGTTGTAGAGAGCTGCCTTCAGATCTGTGAGAAGGGCGCTTTCGTAGCCGACGGTGACATCCTTTTCGAGAACCGCAACAACCTCAGCGTCTTTGAGCGCTTTTCTGAGCGCCTCGGCTGGGAATGGCCTGTAGCTCCTGACCTTCACGAGGCCGACCTTAAGACCTTCCTCGCGCATCTTGTCTATGCAATCCTTTATCGTTCCGATTACCGAGCCCATTGTTACTATCATGATCTCCGCATCATCGCCCCTGTAAACATCTATCAGGCCGCCATACCACCTTCCAAATTGCTCCGCGAACTCCTTTGCAGCAGACTCTATCTTAGCGATGGCGCGCCTATGAGCATCCCACTGCATGTATCTGAACTCCGTGAAGAAAGACGGATCCGCGAAAGCTCCAAAGGTCTTCGGATTCTCCGGGTCTAGGCGATATCTCGGCTTGTATGGTGGCAGAAACCTCGCGACCCTCTCTCTGTCCAGAAGCTCAACCGGCTCGTAGACATGCGTCAGTATGAATCCATCCATGCATACCATGACGGGTGTCATTATATCCGGATCCTCGGCTATTTTGTAGGCCTGCGGTATGGCATCGATGGCCTCCTGCACGTTCTCCGCATAGATCTGGATCCAGCCGGAGTCGCGAGCCCCGACGCTGTCCTGCTGATCGTTCCATATATTCAGAGGCGCTCCTAGAGCCCTGTTGGCCACAGTCATCACAATCGGCAGCCTGAGGCCGGAGGCGTTATAGAGAACCTCCCACATCAGAGCGAGACCCTGGCTCGTCGTTGAGGAATAGCATCTCGCACCCGCAGCGCTTGCTCCGACGAGCACCGACATGGCTGAGAACTCCGAATCCACGGTGAGGAACTCGGTATCGAGCTCGCCATCAGCGACGAACTGTGAGAGGTGCTCGACTATGTGGGTCTGAGGTGTTATCGGGTATGCAGCTACAACATCGGGGGAACAGCACATAACGGCATGGGCCACTGCATAAGACCCCTCCACGACCTTCATCTTGGCCAGCCTCTGGGCCTTCTCATCTGAAGTACCGAACATCATCATCGCCTCTCCAAAACCATCTCTATCGCCTTTCTCGGGCACTCATGAGCACAGACTCCACACCCCTTGCAGTAGTCCAGATCCGGAACGAAGAGGCCATCCACCTGATGGATACATGCCTCGGGGCAGTATATCTCGCAGAGGCTGCACTTTATGCACCTTTTGTGGTTCACAACAGGAACATACGTACGCCATGCACCTGTCTTGTTTGCAACACTGCTGCCAGGCTCTGTTAGAGCTGCAAGTGCGAGCTTCATTTAACAACCCTCTCGTAAGCTGTTTTTATTGCAGTGAGGTTCTTTTCTGCCAGACTGCCGGAGAATTTCGCCATCAAAGCCTTCTCGAGACACTCCAGCCTCACCTCGCCCGTCGCCCCACAGAAGGCGCCAAGCATGGTCGTGTTTACTATAGGCCTACCCAGAGCTTCTATGGCGATCCGGGTCGCATCTATAGTTACCACTTCAGCATTCGTTTTCAGATCAATCGCTGTGGCATCTTTATCAGTATTTATTATTATCTTCCCATTCGGCTTCAAACCGCTTGCGACATCGACCACATCTAGAAGGGTGACATCCTGAACGATAACGTAATCCGGCTCGTATATCTGGCTCCTCATCCTTATGGGCTTGTCATTGATCCTGGCGAAAGCCATCACCGGAGCACCTCTGCGCTCTACCCCGAAGGCGGGAAATGCCTGGGAGAATCGGCCGTCCTCGAAGGCAGCGATGGCGATCATCTCGGCCGCAGTGACCGCGCCCTGCCCCCCACGACCATGGAATCTTATCTCCTTCACCTGCAGACCTCCTCTCAACCCGAGAAGCATCAACCAGATATAAGCATTTTCGCGCGATTGATGTCTTGACTCGGACCTGTCCTAATAAGGATTAAGTGTTTATGACATGCAGAAGCGGTAAAGATCCAGATTTCCGGCCTCAGCGCTTATCCGGACAGGTCATTTAACTCTACGGAAAAACGATTTGAAATCCCTATCTAGCCTTCTCAAGACGTCCTGCAAGACCTGAGAATACACGTTCTGGTAATTGCCTTTCCCTCTCTCTGCTGTGAGCCAGGCAGCTTGTTCTTCATAGCTCCTGCTGACGCCTTCGGATTCATAGGCATTCTTCCTGAGGATTCCTATAAACCACATTTTTAAGGTGTTCGCGTGTTGCAGCATACTTGTATTAACAACATTTTATATCAAAAAGGTGGGTTTTTAGGAATCCTCCTCAAGGATTGATTGATCTGGGTACAGCAAAGGATTTTAAGTTAATTCTTCTCTGGATGTCAAATATGAAGATTCTGATAATATCTCCAGGGGTCTACACCTACGGCTCGATGGTTCTCGGAGGAATACTGAGAGAGAGAGAGCACGTAGTCGAGATCTCCAAGGAGTTCCGTCATGATGGTGATGTTATTATACTCAGCCTCTTCTCCACGATGCAACTCTTAGATCCTAACGTAAGAGCGTTCGTTGCGGGAGCTGAGCAGCCTGTTTACTGCGGTGGTCCTGTGGGAGTATGTCCTGAGATGGTCTTGGGTGAGCTCAACGTAGACGCGGTTGCGACATGCGAGGGGGAGAACATAATCGCGAAACTTGTAGAGGATGGCCCCGAGGATGTGCCTGGTGTTGCATATAAGAAGGATGGATGCATAATCAAGTCGGAACCCAGCCATTTAGAGAATCTGGACCATCCTATGCCACTTTTCCCTGCGGATCTCAGTGAGCAGAACGTAAGAGGTGCAAATATCTACATAGAGACTCACAGAGGTTGTCTAGGTGGATGTACCTTTTGCCAGGTTCCAAGATTCTTCGGCCGCTATGTTCGCTCAAGGTCTATCGAGAACATCCTCACCGAGGTTAAAGAGTTATCTAGAATTGGCATTAAGCGGGTCGCAATAAGCGGCGGCACAGCATCGCTCTTCGC
>CAZMZV010000045.1:0-12264 GCA_964570975.1 uncultured Methanotrichaceae archaeon
GTTACCGTAACCTCATTCGAATCATCGGTACAACCGTTGCTATCGGTTACCGTGACCTTATACGTTCCTGCTTCTGTCGCAGTGTAGCTCTGTCCTGTTGCATCTTCTATAGCATTACCATCCTTGTACCACTGATAGCTGTACGGCCCTTTACCTCCGGTAACCGTTGCTGTGAGATCAACACTCTGGATATTGCAGTTGAGCTCTGCGGATCCAGGACTGACTGAGACAGTCAGACTGCAGGGGTAGACGTTAACTGTACAATCGTCACTCGCAATAACGTTCTTTCCTTTTGGTGGCTTGCCGCTAACTGTCGCTGTGTTCATCACAGCCGGCATGTCTGATTCGGTTAACTTGTAAGTTATAGTACCCTGAGCTGTCTCGCCTGGCTCGAGCACGGTCTTGTCCAGAGTTATAGAACCGAGTTTGTTATCACTCAAACTGATCTCGGTGAGCTTTACGTTACCTGTGTTCGTAACCTCGTAACAGTATTTAACCGTCTCGCCTATAGTTGCAGACAGTGGATCTGTGCCCGGACAACTGCCATCGATCGAGGCCGTCTTGAGTACACTTATAGAGGCCTTATTAAGAAGAACTCTACCAACAAGATATGCTTCATTTGTTTTTTTCTCTTGAGTTATAAAATCTGCTACAGGAGTTCCTCCTGGGCATTGGTCAACAAATCCAGCTATTTGTACAATATATTCAACATTATCAACAAGAAATGATTGAGATGAAAGTGTATTTGACCAAGATACCTTATCCGGGCAGGGCGTTTCACACGGTTTATACGTGCATTGCAGACAGCTTCCCGTATTTGGTGTTTCATCTATTGTTAGATCATAATAAAAGTCTGCTTGAATTGGCGGATCAGAAAACTTAAGTGTAATCTTTAATTTAGCTCCACTTGCTGCATTATAAATAGGATAATTAAAATGTGTGAGTTTACCTAAACAGAAATCTTTGCCGACTTCGATCTGCTGAGCATAGGTAACTCCATCAAAGCGAAGACCACTCTTATAAGTATCTGCAGGTATTCCCCATCGAACCTCATTGGTAGATAGCCCTGTTATACCTGAGCCACCGGTTACGCTAGTCCATATACCAGATGAGCTATCCAAAGTAAGTGCAGTACCATCTTGTATGCATAGAACCATCAATATCAGCGAGATATAAAATGCCACTTTTATAAACCGTGCCTCATCATTTGCCATTTGCATAGAGTTCACCTGCCATCCCAAATCATTATCTTTTGCCATTGCATTTAGCTTTTATCCTAAGCTCCCTATTTTTAGGCATATAACGCCGAAGCATAGTGATCTGCAGTGGGCAATAGGCATTTGGCTATAAGAAGAAACGATAGAAGGTTCCTAAAAACCCACCTTTTTGATATAAAATATTATTAATACAACTATGCTGCAACAAGCAAGAATCTTAAAGGGGAGGTTTATAGGAATCCTCGATATTATATCCCTCACTTTTCTCTATCCCTTGCCTAATGGTTGGGGGGCTTAGGTTATGTCCTGCTGTCCGAATAAGGGACCTGTCCGGATAAGCGCTGAGGCCAGAAATCTGGACCTTTACCACTCCTGCATGTCAGAAACTCTTAATCCTTATTCAGACAGGTCCTCGATTTATGGGTATAAATTTTTGTAATTGAAACAATAACTTATTTTTTTAATTTACAAAATTTTCTAATATGCTGAAAAGCTGATACCCTTACCATGACTTTATGGCAGAAAGTTATAGGAACCTGCTTGGACAAAATAGTAAATAAACATCTGGCTTCAGCTATGAGACGCGACTAGGAACTCTGGCCTGATGCATGATTCATCTCATCATATCTCATCCTCCTCTCGATCTCCTCCTTTACCCTTCCGAACTCCGCCTCAAGCTCTCTCAGCCTCTCAGCCATTCCTTCAAGCCTCGCCCCTCTACCCATGGACTCGATCTCCGCGCAGATTCTGGATAATCTCAAGGCTCCGATATCCGCGCTGGCGGACTTCATGCTGTGCGCAGCTTTATACAAGCCCTCAAGATCGGATCTCTCCAAAGATCTTCGCATCGCGGAGATCCTCTCGGGCGCATGCCTCAGGAATATCCTTCCGAGCTCTACAACTATATCCGGCTCATCATCATCCTGAAGCTCTCTGAGCCTGGAGAGAGCTGATCGATCCAATACGCCCTCGATCCTATCCGCTCTCTCGATCGCCGCCTTCAACTTCTCTAGAGTTATCGGCTTGCTCATGTAATCGTTCATACCCGCCGCAATACACCTCTCCCGATCTCCATCCAGAGCGTATGCGGTTATCGCAACTATGCGCGGTCTCGCATGACCCCAGCGCTCTCTTATCCTCCTCGCCGCTTCGAGACCGTCCATGTCAGGCATCTGAACATCCATGAGAACCAGATCGTAATCGTTCTGCTCCAGAGCCCTAATGGCATCGAGCCCATTTGCAGCTGTATCAGCCCTGTAGCCGAGATGGGAGAGCATCATCAAGATGACCTTCCGGTTCACCGGATTGTCCTCGACGAGCAGAATCTTCATATCGCTCTGCTCAACCGGAAGGCTGCTAGAAGCTTCTGTTCCGGCAGTTTGAAGAGCGCTGCTCATCATCGAGAGCAGCTGAGAGTACTTGATGGGCTTGGGGATTGCTAAAGTTCCTGTCTTGAAGCCTGCCTGGAGCAGATCTGTTATCATCACAATCTTCGCTCCAGCTAGCCCTTCCCCGGATCTGATCCTCTCCAGCACACCATTCTCTCCGTAGGAGTCCACCAGCACGAAATCGAATTTATTTGCTGAGGGGATATCAGCCAGCGAGCTCACACCCACGACTTCCATCTTATAAGAGCGGAGAACTCTCCCTAGCACGTCTCTCGCGGTATCATTTCTCTCGATGAGAAGAACGCGCCTCCCCTCGAGAGTCTCGTAATCCTTCTTGGGCTTCTCTCCAATGGCCTTTGCGATTATGGTGAAATGAAATGTCGAGCCCTTTCCGGGAATGCTCTCAGCCCAGATCCTACCGCCCATCATCTCGACCAGATGTCTGCTTATCGCCAGGCCCAGACCGGTTCCGCCGTATCTTCTTGTTATAGATGCGTCTATCTGGCTGAAGGACTGGAAGAGCTTATGCATCTTGTCAGCCGGAATTCCTATGCCCGTATCCCTTACGGAGAAATGGAGCTCTCTAAGATCGTCGCCGATATCTTTTGAGCCTACTCTTAAAACAACCTCCCCCTGTTCGGTGAACTTCACCGCGTTCTCCAGAAGATTGATCAAGACCTGCCTCAGCCTGGTCGAATCTCCGAGTATGAGATCTGGAACATCCGCCTCGATCAGATAAAGCAGCTCGAGCCGCTTCTCGCAGGTCTTCACAGAGAGCATATCGATGCATGTCTCCACACACTCAACTATGCTGAAGGGCTTCTCCTCCAGCTCTAGCTTTCCGTTCTCTATCCGCGATATGTCAAGTATGTCAGCCAGAACCTCAAGAAGCGCGTTTCCGCTGCTAGTTATGGCGTTAACATACGATCGCTGCTCGGGTGTTACATCTGTCTGAATAAGGAGAGCCGACATGCCTATGATCGCGTTCAGAGGCGTCCTGATCTCGTGGCTCATGTTCGCCAAGAACTCGGCCTTGGACCTTGCAGCGGCCTCTGCGGACTCCTTCGCCCTTTTTAGCTCCTCCTCACCTCTGATCAGCTGGGTCACATCCTCGAAGATGCCAAGCCTGCCGAAGAGCATGCCCGACCTGTCCTTGATATCCGTGGCCAGGACTTTGATTATACGACCGCTCTTTGTGTTTATCTCGACCTCCGCACCCCCGCTCCGCCTGTATATTTCCCTGACATCCCCCTCAACAAGCCCCTCAAGTTTCGAGAAGACATCCCCGCTTTTGCACCTGCCGCTCTTCATGTACTCCTCGAGATCTTCGATCCCGAGAAGCTCGCAGAACCTGTGGTTGAAGTATAGGATCTCATCACCGTCTGTAACAAAGAATCCGAATGGTATGCTCTCGGCCATCGATCTCATCAGAAGATCATTCCATTTCAGCCGCTCCTCGGCATGCCTCCTCTCGGTCGTCTCCCGCTGGATCGAGACCCAGTGTGTTATTTCGCCATTTGATCCTCTCACCGGGACTATGTTGAGCTCAACCCAGAATTTCGAACCATCCTTTCTGTAATTCACGAGCTCGAGATTTACGGCCTGCCCGCTCTCTATCGCCTTAAGGATATCAGAACACTTTCCTCTGTCAGTCTCCGGACCCTCGAGAAAATCCGGATATCTACCTCTAGCTTCCTCTAGCGTGTAGCCGGTCATCCTGGTGAATGCATCGTTGACATAAACTATCTTAGGCCTCATATCAGAACTATCTGAAGCTGCGATCACAACAGCATCGTTGCTGTTGACTATCGCAGATTCGAGGAGTTTCATCCGCTCGAGGGCATCCTTTCTAACCACAGCCTCACCTATGGTACTAGCTGAGGCGACGAGTATCGATACCTCTGCATCTGTCCATATCCTCTCGCATCTGGTATCATCAAATCCGACAAAACCCCAGAACTTCCCGCCGACGGTTATCGGCACAATGAGAAGCGACAATACTCCGTATGGCTCTAGGAGCTCTCTCACAGAGGACGGAAGGTCTTTAACAAGTTCTTTAATCACCTTGCCTGAGCTCAGGGTCTCATACCAGCCCGGGAAGTACTTATTGTACGATAGAGCCTTGAAGAGAGGGTTTTCTATTCTGCTGATGTTGCCTTCCCGGCACCATTCGAACCGCAGGCAGAGCAGCTCCTCATCTGCGTGATGATTCTCGAAGACATAAACGCGATCGACATCGGAGACAAGCCCGAGAATCTCCATCGCCTCGTTTATGGAGGACTCGTAGTCCTCTCCGGAGAGAAGGCTGCTTATAGCGAGCGCAGAGCCTGCAAGAAGATGATCTCTTCTGAGCAGCTCCCGCTCAGCGATTCTCTTCTCTGTTACGTCCCTCAGAGATTCTATCGCTCCGACGATCCTCCCCTCTCCATCTCTGAGAAGAGACGCCATCACCCAGAGGTAAGCTCCACGGCCGTTGTAAAGAGAGGGCACGAATACATGGGCGTATAGTGTATCGCCCTTCCTCTCGAGATTCTCGTAAAGAGCTGCTATCTGCGCATCATATCTCATGACGAGATCTATCAGTATGGGCCTTCTTCTGCCGTGGAATGGTACAGAATAAACATACTCGCCCTTTCCGATTATTTCGCTCTTGGAGACGCCGGTCATCTCTTCCATCGCCTTGTTCCAAGCGATCACCCTTCCCTCGGCATCTATCACAAAGGTCGCATCTGGAAGGAACTCGATTATCTGCATGAGCCTCTGATTTGTTGCTTCGAGCTCCTCCTTTGCGAGCCTGAGCTCGGTTATGTCATTGCCCACACAGAGCACCTCTAGCTCCCCGCTCTCGGAGACCACGCGTTTGTTGGTCCAGGCGACCCAGACACGCTCGCCGTTCTTCTTCATGTTCTCGTTGACATTGGTCCTGTGATCCTCTGGATGTCTCACGATCTCTGATATCATGTCTCCCAGATCGCGACCGGTGGCTTCTATCTCAGGCACGATGGATCCGACCACGGACTTCCCCAGAAGCTCCTCCTCGCTATAGCCGAAGAACCGCTGGGCGAAATCGTTGATGAATGTCACCCTGCCCTGAGTGTCCATCCGCAGAATGATGCTGTTGGCGTTCTCGACGAGCTCCCTGTACCTCTCCTCGCTTCTTCTGAGGCGTTCATCTGCCTCTCTTCGAGCTATTGCACCACCTATGCTGGCCACACCGAGCATCAGGATGGAGATCTCATTCCAGCTCCAAGATCTCTCGCGCTCACAATCATCGAAACCTATGAAGCCCCAGAACCTATCTCCAATTGTTATTGGAAAGATGAGAACAGAACGAACGCCTCTCGTTTTGAGGAGCTTGCGCTCATCTGGCGGGAACTCATCTACAATTCCATGTATCGGTCTGTTTTTCGAGAGCCGCTCGTACCAGCGTGGCAGAACGCTGTATTTTATGACATCATCCAGATTCGCATGTACATCTGACCTCTCCCATCTGAATCTCAGCACAGCCTCATCATTCGAGTTGTTCTCGTAAACATAAACTCGATGAACATCTGCCGCGGACCCCAGAAACTCCAATGCTTGTACCAAGCTCCTCTCGAAGCCCGCCACGGTTAGAAGCTGGTTTGTGGCGAAGGCCACGCCTGCGAGGAGAACATCCCTCTTGTTTATAGAAGTGCGCAGAGCCGGGGGTGAGAGGATAAGGCATAGAATTCCATCGCCCTCTATCTTGCTGAATCTTCCTCTCAGATCGACAAGAGAACCATCGCAGGCTCTATACGCCTGGACGCTCTCGATCTCGCGATTCAGAGCTGCTCTTATCGTATCGTCTATCTCTTCTCTATCCTGCTCCATTATATCATAGAGTGTGAGGCAGGGGATCTCCTCTGGCTGATACCCCAAGAGCTCCTGGAAGGCCAGGTTGACATCGAGAAGCCTTCTGCTCTCGACCTCTATAAAACAGACTGCCTCAGAGATCCTCTCAAGCGCTCCTTTATACAACCGTTCAGATCTCTCTTCCTTGGTGATGGTGTTTGATGGATCTGAGAGTATCAAGTAGCCGGAGGATCCGTCTGCCTCCTTCAGGGGTATCACAGAAAGAGCGACTTCGGTAGGTCTCCCTCCGAGATCGAAATGTGCTTTGATTCTCGATGGCCTTTCTGATGCGACTGCTGTTGCAAGAGATTCTCCACAACACTTCCCGAGAACCTCGTATAGCGACCTGCCCTTTAGGTTGCTGCCGGCTAGCCTTTCAGCCGTCCTGCTGATGTATTTGATGAAACCTCTCTCATCGCATATGTATACTGCAGGTTGATCTGCATCCGTACTCCCACCCCCTACTTATACCAATCTGCTGGAGCCAGGATTGCTCTGACCGGCGATGCCTCAGCATCTTCTATCTTCAAAGGCATACAGAGAAGCGTATAGAGGCCTGCAGGAACATCCTTTAGATACAATCCCTCCAGGATAAGAATGGAATTTGATAGCAGTATCTTGTGTACCGCTGTGCTCTCTAAGCTATCCGCAGATAGAGCATCGATCCCTACAAGCTTCAGCCTTCTTGATACACATGCCCTGGCCGCGCCCTCCGATATATACCCCTTATAAGAGCCTGTTCTGAAAATAACACCCTGAGAAGGGGGATCCAATTGCAAGAGATCGGATTCCTCCACGATATGGCCGGTATCTATGAGAGAGACCGGCAGTATGAGCCTCTCCATCGGTATCTCATGGATGCGCTCTCCCTCTTTTATAAAATGCACCGGCGCATCGAGATGTGTTCCCGTGTGGGCGCCGAGCGTTAGAATTGAGAGATTGCAGGGATCGCCTTTATCCAGACTTTTCAAGACGCTCATAGAGAAGACCGGATCACCCGGATAAACTGGTAGCTTGCTGTTAATAGTATGTGTAACATCGTAAATCCTCTCCGGTGGCATCTTTACTTTATACATCTATCCCATCATCCCCATGCCGCCTGCGCCGCCCATGCTGATGCCTGGTGGAATCACTCCCGCCGCCGGCGGAACGAGATGCGCTAGAGAATGAACATCAATGTATCTGCTCGCTGAATCAGACGATTGATTTGAGGTATCTGCTTGGACTGGGATGGTCTGCTCCGAGGTCTCTTTTATCTCTTCCATATACTTCTCTTCAACAGGCGTGTATCCCGATGTATCTGGATTGATGAGTATGGCATCAAACTCTCCGCTAGCTGTATTCCCCATGCTATCGGCTCTATAGAACGTGCCGCGCATCTCCTCGTCTGCATAGCTACCCACCAGTTTTATCCCGAGCAGCATACCGCCTTTCATGAATGTTATCGCGAGCTCTATCTTGCTATCATTAATTTGGCCCATCACTACGCCATTCCAGGACTCTTCTGCAGAGCTGGCTGAACCGAAGAGCTGGCCTTCAAACTGATAAAGAACCATGGACAGAACCGCCTGACCCAGGGATAATCTCCATATGCCCTCGAGGTTTGGCTGGCTGCTGTTATCTGCGGTGATGTTCTGCGCGATCCCTCCACCGATACAAAAAACCACGATCGCTGCAAGCAGGGCTGCTTTAAAGGAAGGCCGTCTGAGCATACATCTCCACATATACGTGATGATATTAATATTTGCATCACGGCCCAAGCAGAAGACATAAGGTACACACAAAGAGTTTGAGATATCTCGACCGTGCATGCTACAGCACAGCTACAGCTGCTTGTGCCATCTCTTGCCTCATATCTCGCCGTTCTAGAGACCATCGGCTGCGAACTTGCCTGGTGCCGTCCGGATAAGCATAAAGCAGCTCAGAGAACCAGAAGAGATGTTTCTAGGTTTACTTCTCGCTCACCTCATGCGAATAGCCGTATATCATTTACAGTCACAGTATAGAACGGATACTGCATATCCACATATATCCGGTCGTTCTGGTCGTAAATAGCCAATCCGAAGCTGTTTATGTTTCCATTGAGGTTCATGAAGCTGAGCACGCCTGGGAGTATCGGAGCCGGCTTATCGTTATCTTCATCCGAATCCCGAACCCTTGTGCCAGCTGGATATATCAGGTAGCTCGTTATTCGCACATCTCCTGCATCGATTCTCCCATATTCTGGGCCTACATCGAGGTAAACCGGATCCTCCAGGCTATACACGCCGTCTCCGTCGACATCGAAGTATACAAGCTGTGCGCCGGGCATGCCGCTGATCCCAAACAGCTTGAGCTTGTAACCGTAATCCTGATCGCCAAGCCGAACCTGGCTGCCGGCTGGATACGATTTAAATGGCGTCAGCCTGAGATCGTTCTCATTGACGGTATCATCAGATGGATCTACATGTATGTAGACGGGATCTTCCTTATCGAAAACACCGAGTATCCCAGCATCAGCATATGCGAATACAGGCGTTGTTGGGAACGCGCTTAATGCTCTTGATTCGTCTTCATCAAAAGGCATAACTTTTGAGCCGTAACTAAAATCAGCACCTGCAGCTGCTGATAGGAGAGCTATTAGCAGTGCCGAGAGTATTATGTATCTCGTATTTATACCCCCTTCGTAAGGAAGATATCTGCATTACTTAATTTAAATTTTGTGACTTCTCTGCTGGACCTGTCCGGATAAGCGCTGAGGCCATTGTTTACCGCTTCTGCATGTCAGAAACACTTAATAATTATCCGGACCGCTCCGAAAATCTAATAATCACGAATAATCATTAACATTAGGTTTGTGATGGAAGATGACCAATCCTGTTGCACATGAAACAACCGATCCTAAACGTTGGAGGAAAATGTGGTTAACCAATAGGAAGCCACAGGCGATGATGCATGGAGTACAGGGAGCCGAAGAAGTAGATCTGGTAGTGACACATGATGTAATAGATCCGGAGAAGTTCAGGCAGCATGTGATGGCAATGGAGACGATGGGCAAAAGAAAGGAGATGGGAGCCAAAAATATGCATTTCTAGTTTGAGTTCATCGCATTCGAGGAAGGCCGGCCCCATCTTCATAATTTTTTGAACCGCTAATTTTGCTTGTTCTGACCTAACTTTGTCACTTTATTTATGAAGAATTAGATGCACGGGCAGCGAATACCCGCGATTTATCGATTGAAGCGAGTCCGCCAACTATGCCAAAACCATTTGTATACAAAATGCATCGAGAAAACCATGAAGTCTGCCTACAAGTTCCGCTTGTATCCCAAAAAAAGAGCAGATCGAGAAGCTTGAGTATGCTCTTGAAACCCGTAGGCAGCTCTATAATGAAGCTTTAGCTGATAGGAAGAATGCCTACGAATCCGAGGGTTGTCAGCAGGTGCTACGAAGAAGCAACATGGCTCACAACAGAGACAGAAAGGCAATTACCAGAACGTATATTCTCAAGTCTTGCAGGACATCTTAAGAAGACTTGATAAGGCGTTCAAATCGTTTTTCGGGAGAGTTAAAGCAGGAGAGATCGCGCCTAGCCACGATTCGAGGGCGAGGAGAGAGATGTGGAGATACCAGACAACCGGATCGACGGAGCCGGAGCGCAGGAAGGAAGCCGCCTCAGTGTAAATCGTCTGTTCGTATCGGCTTTCCACAATGTGGGCATATCATCTCGCGCTGCTCCCTCCTGCGCTGGAGCACCTCTCCAAAGCCCGAGGCGATGATGCCGGCTGGCAGCGCGAAGAGTCCTATTCCGAGTATCACCACAAAAGAGCCTATCAGCTTTCCTGCTGGTGTGATTGGAAATACGTCTCCATAGCCAACTGTTGCCAGCGTAACTATACCCCACCACATGGCAGCTGGTATCGATGAGAACTTATCCGGCTGTGCATCATGCTCTACCTCATACATCAAAGTGGAGGATATCAGAAGCAGTATCACTATTGATACGAAAACGAGGTACATCTCGTCTCTTTTCGATCTCAGCACCTCTGCAAATATGCTGAGCGATTCCGAGTATCTTGTGAGCTTTAGTATCCTGAAGAGCCTGAAGATGCGAACAGCTCTGAGAACCCTTGTATCCGGAAGCATGAACGGCAGGTAAAAGGGTAGGAATGCTAATAGATCCACGACAGCAAGTGGAGTTCTCATGAATCTGAGCCTTCCCTTCACCGGATCGCTGAACCGCGGATCGACCGTGCAAGACCAGACGCGCAGGACGTACTCGATTGTGAATACCGCAACCGAGAAGATCTCAAAGGCATCAAAAAAACCAGCATATGGTGTATAAATCCAATCCACAGTACCAAGCACAACTGCAGCTACGTTCAGGGTTATCAGGCAGATTATGAAGATATCTATGTATCTGCCCTCATCGTTAGACTCGAGAAGTCGATAGACGCGCTGCTTGAGTCCTGGGATCATGGTATCGATCCGTGATAACGCTATCATCGTAATATTCTTTCCGCTCACGACTCTCTTCCCGGAAGTCGGACGTCTCAAAAACCTTCACGACCAACAGCTCAACCCTGAGAATGAAAATGGGAGTATGAAAATGGCCCGGAGACATTTTCATACTACCGAAGGCCGGAGATTGCCGTTGGAGTTTAAAACTCCGATAATCACCGCGGCGATGCGATCCGCAGAGCCAGAGAAGCCGAAGACCCCCGCCTTCGTCTCTAATAGGCCTTTTCTAGCCAAATCTGCTGTTGAACGAAACTCCATGAGCCTAATCGCCAAGCAGTCGATTCACGAGCCACTCGGGATCGAACTTGACCAGATCGGGATAGTCCTGACCCACTCCTAAAAATATGATCGGCTTTCCAGTGACATGCGCTATCGATATTGCTGAGCCACCCTTCGCATCAGCATCTGTTTTTGTCAATATCGTGCCAGTGATCGGGACCGACTCGTTGAAGAGACGCGCCCGCTCCACAGCATCGTTGCCGGCGATCGCCTCATCTACAAATATGAGCATATCGGGCTTTGTGACCCGCACGATCTTCTTCATCTGATCCATGAGATTCACATTGGTGTGAAGCCTGCCAGCGGTATCAGCGAGCACGACATCCTTCTTGTGAGCCTTTGCGTACTCGATTGCATCGAAGATAACAGCCGCTGGATCCCCACCGGTCTTGTGCTTTATAACCTTCAGATCCAGCCTCTGGGCATGAGTCTCGAGCTGCTCGATCGCTCCGGCCCTGAATGTATCGCCAGCAGCTAGTACCACAGAGTATCCCCGATCCCTCAGGTATCTCGCGACCTTCGCTATGCTCGTCGTCTTGCCCGTGCCATTTACCCCGACGAACAGTATCTTGACAGGTTTTGGAGATTTCTCGATGAACTCGTCGAAGTCGAAAACGTTCTCGGATAGAACCTTAAGAAGAGCTGATCTGAGAGCATTCTCAACAAGATCTCCTGTATCAGAGCCGATCTTCTTCTTCTTTCCGACGAGAGAGCTTTTTACAGAGCTTACAATCTCCTCAGCAACCGGAAGCGCCACATCGCTCTCGAGGAGTGCCATCTCGAGTCCCCACAGCGGCTCCTCGAGATCTTTCTCATCTAGAATGACCTCCCTCTCAAGAATGAGGGACTTCGCCTTATCTATGATCGATATCTTTGGCGCTTCAACCTGCAGAACAGCCGATCTATTGATGGCCTTATTTTCAACGGTCTCTTTTATTGCAGTCGTGGGCTGTTCCTGCTTAACTGTTGCAGTCTCGGCTTTGTTCCCCAGAATCGGAACACTTCCAG
>CAZMZV010000045.1:12364-14038 GCA_964570975.1 uncultured Methanotrichaceae archaeon
TCGGCTTTGTTCCCCAGAATCGGAACACTTCCAGCCGCCTTCTCGAGGATCTTGTTTGTTATGGATTCCTTGAAGCCCGAAAGCTTCTCCTTGAGCTTATTGAACAAGCCCTTCGCTCCTGCCCTTATGCAGCTCTCTCTCCAGCCTCTCGAGAGCAGCCTGAATCCTCACCATCTCCTGCTCGATCCTCGCCAGGGCCTCGTTGATCTTCTTCGAGTTCTCACCTATCGCGGCCCTTCTGGCCCGGAGAATCTCCATCGCTTCATCGGCTGGCTTCTCCAGCGAGACGCCCCCGCCCACGTTCACAACGACTTTTTCGTTGGAGGCGAGCTTAGCATAGGCAAAGGAGCCGGAGCCGATTGGAACAAGCATATCCTGGCCCACCTCAGATTTGGCCAAAGCTCCAATGGCGCTGATCGCTTTGTCCAGCCCATCCGCTGCCATCTGTATAAGTCCTAACTCTCTTGCCAGAGACTCCGCCTCCGCCTGATATTGTTGATAAGCGATCAAAAGCTGACGAGCCTGGTTTTCAAGCGACTGAGGGTTATCACTCAACAGCCCTCACCTCATCGATCTTGATAAGGTTGCGCTTCAGACCGTGCTTGCTTCCCATGATCGAATAGACCCATTCGATGGCTACCCTCTCATTCGGGCACTCCAGAACCTTGGTGAACCTCTGCCAGACATTGCCTATGAAGCTGGCCTTGTAACGCCCTCTTACCTCGTAATTATTCATACACATCACTCCAGAAATCCAAGAGCATCCTCTATCCTGCCGAGCTCGGGCCCTGTGGTCTCAAGCCCCGCCATGTAGCCGCGGCTGTTTGCGAGCAGCCCTGAGCCGACCAGGGGTGAGCCGAAGTTGACTGTTCCCACATCAACCGGCAGGCCGAAGAGATCCTCCAGGGCAGTGATCTCGTCCGCCGATATCCTTGGATGCGCCAAGATGCCCTTAGTTGTGACCACCGCGGTCATACCCACGGTCTTCAGTCCGCCGATTGTTCCCCGTCGCACCGCAACGCCAAGCGTATCGGAGATGACCTCGCACGCCTCATCCGTGAGGCCGGGATGGACCAGTGCAGCATTATCATTAGCGAGTATGACATTTCCTGCAGCGGTTATCTTTCCAGGAAGCCTGGCGACCTTGCCGTATTTCTCAAGCTGCCTTATCTCATCATCCGTGGCGTATCTGCTGACCACAAACCCCTCAGAGTTCGCACATACGAGTGAGCCGACTACCGCGCTCTCTCCTATAGATGTTATCACGGGCTCGACGTCAAGACCTTCGCTAAGCGCAGCCACGCTCTTCTCGCTGGCCTCCGGTGGTACCACTACAAGAACCTCTGTGCATCTCGCGAACACTCCCACCAGGGAGCTTCCAGCAACCTGTATGCGTCTATCTTCCACTCGCGAACTCCGCCTTAACGCTGCCATCATCCGACTTCACAGCCTTAACCCTTATCCGGCTTGGGGGCTTCTCACCGCCCCGCTCCCAGATGATCTCGTTCAGAGCATTATCTATCTTTATCTGATCGAGCGGTGCCTTCATGCGTTTGGCCAGATAGCTCTTCAGCTCTGATATGGCCCTCTGAGCCCTTCTCCACCGAGGAACGCGCTTGACGTGCCTCAATGGTACTGTGTATATCTGTTCGACCGCCATAAATATCACCTATT
>CAZMZV010000046.1:0-13879 GCA_964570975.1 uncultured Methanotrichaceae archaeon
CATGCCCAAGCCCGGACTCGAACCGGGGACATTCAGATCTTCAGTCTGACGCTCTCCCAACTGAGCTACTTGGGCTATGGGCTCGATGCGATTCGAACGCATGACCTCCGCCATGTCAAGGCGACGTCATAACCACCTAGACCACGAGCCCGCGTATTCAACTGATCCACTATCGGTAAATAAATCCTTCGGTTATAGAGAGGGAGTGCCGGGGATGACAAAGACCCCGCCCTTCAGTCCGGAGAGGGGGTCAGATGCATGAGAAGAGGTTGGATGGGAGATCGTAAGGTCACGTCTCATCGCTTTTGATGGTACAGCCACTCCAATCGTATTCGGATATGATGTATTTTGCAATTGGATGGCGATTCAATAGTTCGCTGCATTCTCATGGCTTCCTCTCAAGGAGACGGCTTCTTGCCTGGCCTTCTATAAAATGGAGGGCTGGCGATTTATGTAGCACCGGCCTCTACAAGGCTCTGTAGCGGACCTCTCTGTGGTACTCATCCAAGGCCTTTATCGTCAGCTCTCCCTTTAGGGCCTTCTCTATAGCCTCGGCCGCTGCCTTAGCAGCCTGAACGGTTGTTATGTACGGCACATGGTAGTCCACGGCGCTTCTTCGTATCTGGAAGCCGTCCTTAACAGATTGCTTGGTCGTGGGGGTGTTTATGATGAGCTTGACCTCTCCACGCTTGATGTAATCCAGAACATTGGGGCTTCCGTTGTAGATCTTCCTGACGCGTTCTGCAGGCACGCCACATCTCTTTAGATATTCTGATGTGCCACCAGTTGCTATTATCTTGAGACCTGCGTTTGTGAACCTCCGCGCAACCTCTGCGATCTCTGCTTTATCATCATCCCTGACCGATATGAAGACGAGACCATCGAGCGGCAGGCTGTTCTCCGCGCTCATCTCAGCCTTGAAGTACGAGAGGCCCATGTTGTAGTCTATACCCATGACCTCTCCTGTCGATCTCATCTCGGGGCCGAGAAGGACATCTGCGCCTGGCAGCTTGTCGAATGGAAGAAGCACCTCTTTTACAGCAACATAAGGTATCTCGGGCTCAACATTCAGTCCCATCTCACGCAGATTCATGCCAGCCATGACCTTGGCTGCTATCTTCGCCAGCGGAATCCCAACAGCCTTGGATACGAACGGTATAGTTCTTGAGGACCTAGGATTCGCCTCAAGCACATAGACCGTGCCGTCCTTGTAGGCCATCTGGATATTTATTATGCCCTTAACCTGGAGTGCAAGCGCTATGCGCCTGACGTAATCCTTCACGGTATCTATAACATCCTGCGGTAGCGTCTGTGGTGGTATCATGCATGCGCTATCGCCTGAGTGAATCCCGGCCTCCTCGATATGCTCCATGATTGCGCCTATCAAGACATCTCGACCATCGCATACTGCATCTACATCTATCTCGACAGCGTTCTGCAGGAAGTCGTCTATCAGCACCGGATGCTCGTGGGATACACGAACGGCTTCTCGCATGTAGACCTCCAGTCCGGCCTCGTCATAGACGATCTCCATAGCTCTGCCGCCTAGAACATAGCTGGGCCTGACTAATACTGGATAGCCGATCTCCTTTGCGACCTTCTTCGCCTCCTCAGGAGAATATGCGATCCCCGCCCTGGGCTGCGGTATCCCAAGCTCGTTCATGAGCTTGTTGAAGCGCTCCCTGTCCTCCGCGATATCTATGCTGTCTGGAGATGTGCCGAGTATCACCGTCTTCAGGCCGCGCCTCTTGAGCTCCCTCTCAAGTGGCACCGCGAGGTTCACAGCGGTCTGACCTCCAAACTGGACCATCACGCCCCAGTAGTTCTCCTTCTCGATCACGTTCATAACATCTTCCAGGGTGACGGGCTCGAAGAAGAGCTTATCAGATGTATCGTAATCTGTCGAGACCGTCTCAGGATTGTTGTTTATGATGTGCGCCTCTATGCCCATCTCCCGGAGTGCAGTCACAGCATGTACCGTGCAGTAGTCGAACTCTATGCCCTGGCCGATCCTTATCGGGCCGGAGCCCAGGATCAGGACCTTCTTTCTCTCGCTCGGGTTTAGTTCACACTCCTCATCGTATGTGGAGTAATAGTAAGGAGTTGATGCCGCGAACTCCGCTGCGCAGGTGTCCACCATCTTGTATGTCGGTATTATTCCAAGGGAGAGCCTGTAGTCTGTCACATCCTCTCTCCTCATTCCAACGAGCTCTGCTATCCTGCTGTCCAGAAATCCCATGCGCTTAGCGCGTCTGAGCCTGTCCGGCGTGAGGCCCTGCTTGAGCTCATCCTCCATTGAGATTATGTTCTGTATTCTCTCTATGAAGTACGGATCTATCATGCTCAGCTTCGAGATCTCCTCTATCGAGAATCCACGCCTCAGCGCCTGGTATATCGCGAATAGCCGCTCGTCTGTGGGAGTTCTCAGCAGCTCCCTGACCTCTTCATCGGTCCAGGGTGTGTATTTGCCGTTATATCCCAGATCGATATCTATATCCAGGGATCGGATGGCCTTCATGAGAGCCTCCTCGTAGCTCCTTCCTATGGCCATGACCTCTCCCGTGGACTTCATCGATGTTGTGAGCGTCCTGTCAGCCTTGACGAACTTGTCGAATGGCCATCTCGGGATCTTTACGACAACATAATCAACCGTCGGCTCAAATGATGCCGGCGTCTCCTTTGTGACATCATTTCTGATCTCATCGAGCGTTAGACCGATGGCGATTTTCGCAGTAACACGGGCAATCGGGTAACCGGTGGCCTTTGAGGCAAGCGCTGACGATCTGGAGACGCGCGGATTCACCTCGATCACCCTGTACTCCCCATCTCTAACCGCGAACTGTATATTGCAGCCGCCCTCTATGCCCAGAGCTCGTATGATGTTTATAGCAGCGGATCTCAACATCTGGATCTCATGATCTGAGAGCGTCTGGATTGGGGTTACTACTATCGACTCTCCTGTGTGTATCCCCATCGGATCCATGTTCTCCATGTTGCAGATCGTGATGCATGTGTTGTTCGAGTCACGCATCACCTCATACTCCACTTCGGTCCAGCCGATAACGCTCTCCTCGAGGAGAACCTGATGGATACGAGAGCGCTTGAGGCCCATCTCGCATATACGCATGAGATCCTCATACGTCCGGGCGATTCCACCGCCGCTGCCTCCTAGAGTATACGCGGGTCTGACTATCAGGGGGAGGCCGAGCTCCTTCATCGCGGCTTCAGCCTCCTCGAGGCTTGTAACCGCGATGCTCCTTGGCACGGGCTCGCCTATGCGCTCCATGGCTTTCTTGAAGAGATCTCTGTCCTCTGCCTCCTGTATCGATCTGACCTTTGTGCCCAGTACCTCCACATTGAACTTCTCCAGTACGCCCATCTCCGCGAGCTCGCTCGTGATGTTCAATCCGGTCTGGCCGCCGATCCCTGCGATGATTCCGTCCGGACGCTCCTTCTCGATGATCTTCGCGACGATCTCCGGCACCAGCGGCTCTATGTAGACCTTGTCCGCCATATCCGGATCCGTCATTATGGTCGCAGGGTTTGAGTTCACCAGGACGACCTCGACCCCCTCCTCGCGGAGGGATTTGCATGCCTGAGAGCCGGAGAAGTCGAACTCAGCTGCTTGACCTATCTGAATGGGGCCTGATCCGATCAGAAGGACCTTCTTTATATCGGGGCGCTTTGGCATCTCAATCCCCTCCACGCATGATCTTCAAAACAGAACCAAAGAACGGATCCTCCGTGCAGAGAGGTCCCGGATGCGCCTCCGGATGATACTGAACCGCGAGGACCTTCAGGTAGTCGCTCCGTATACCCTCGACCGTGCCATCGTTTGCATTGAGCTGGGTTATGCTGAGCTCCGTACCCTCGACCGATTCCGGCACGACGGCGAAGTTGTGGTTCTGTGAGGTTATGTACACGATCCGGCTCTCCAGATCCTTCACAGGCTGGTTGCCGCCATGATGGCCGAACTTCAGCTTGAATGTCCTCGCTCCAAGGGCGAGTGAGATTATCTGATGGCCGAGGCATATGCCGAATATCGGCATGCTGCCTGCAAAATGCTTAACAGCATCTATAGCGTTTACCGCTCTCTCGGGATCTCCGGGTCCGTTTGACAGGAAGAGGCCATCGGGCTCTACCGATTCTATCTCGGATATGCTCGCATGGGCTGGTAACACATGAAGATCGAATCCGCGGCACTCAAGGCTTTTGAGTATATGTCTCTTTATGCCAAGATCGATTACAGCAAGCCTCGGACCATCTCCCTTTATTCTATGCGGTCTTCTGCATGTGACCTCGCTCAGCAGATCCTGAGAGGAGATCGATGGCTGATCCCTTGCGATCTGCACGATATCAATATTCCTTATCTCCGAATCGCCAACAGCAAGTGCTGCTTTCATGGCGCCGAGCCGTCTTATCTTTACGGTTAACATCCTCGTGTCCACGCCATGTATCCCCGGCCTTCCCTCATCCTTCAGAAAATTCTCGAGCGTTCTCTTGGACCTGTGATGCCTGGGGCTCGACCAGATATGCCTGCACACCATACCCCGCGGCCACATGCGATCGGACTGAAACTCATCGCCGCTTACGCCGTAGTTGCCCTGGAGCGGGTAGGTGAACAGCAGTATCTGCCCATTATAGGAGGGATCTGTTAGCGCCTCCTCATATCCGGACATCACTGTGGTGAAAACGATCTCTCCGGTGACGATCCCCGGGGCTCCAAAACCGTAGCCCTCAACCAGAGTGCCATCCTCTAACCCTAAGACCCCAATCATAGTATCGCCACCACAAGCAATGAAGTGATCTAAATATGTTTCGATGATAAGAGTATGTAATGCTAAATGCTGAAAGTCTCTCGAATGGCAGCGGTCTCAATAGCTATTTTAATATAGATGCTTTAAGTGGATTACCATGGAAGTCTCGATAGAAATAACAAGAAGCCCCGCCTTCCGGCAGGTTTACGCCATAGGAGCCATCGGCGGGCACAGCCCTTACGACTTCAGGATCTCATTTTACAACGATTCGCCGAGATCGTTCACCGAGGGCGGCAGGCAGCTCAGCACAGTCGAGAGATGCATGGAGGTTGAGGTCATACTATCCCCCTTAGCTGCGAAAGAGCTCGCCGAATGGCTGATGAACCACATCAAAGATTACGAAAAGATATTCGGTGAGATCAAACGCCCGGGAAAGGCGAAGGAGCCCGAGAGGTCCTCGCATCTACAGGGCTACATGTAGAGGGATGACGATGCTGACCAAGGAGAAGATCCTCATACACAAGGGCATCGACATGGTGAAGCGCGGTTTGTATGAGAAGGCCATTGAATACTACGATAGAGCCCTGGAGATCAACCCCAGTAGCTCTGATGCATGGAACAATAAAGGGGTCGCGCTTTACAATCTGAGCAGGGTCGAGGAGGCGCTTGAGTGCTACGAAAGAGCGCTCGATGCGAATCCCAACAACCTAGATGCCATGAGAAACATCGCGTTCATCCATCGAGCTCGCGGAGAACTGGAGAGGGCTTTAGAGCTATACGAGACAGTTATAGAGAAAGGCGGCGATGCCTACGATCTCGAGGCCAAGGCGACTGTACTTGTCGCCTTCGGCAAGTTCCAGGAAGCACTAGACTGCATAGCTAAAGCTTACGAGATGGAGAAGGATCCGAGGTTTGAGGTAGAGATGGCCGCGATAATCGGAAAGATCCAGGCGATGGAGGATCTTCTGGCCCAGCAGAGGGAATCTGAGCAGGGCTGATAAAGAATAGCAGGCCGCAAGCTCCGCTCTGAGGACCACAATAGTTTAAAGGACTGAGAGATGAACTAAGAAAAGCAACGGGGATAACGAGATGCCTTTAAGGCCGATCTTAGCATCTCTTTCTTCGCACAGGTCCAGGACATCAACAGCACTCACCGCGCAAAACATATTGGAGGATGCACATGAAAGGATTCATAATGATAAACGTCGAGCCCGGATCCGAGAAGCAGGTCTTCGATTCCCTTCAGAGGATCAGGGACATAAAAGAGGTCGTCCCGGTGTATGGTGAGTACGACTTCATAGCTATAGCGGACGTCGAGGCGATAACGGATCTGAACAGAATCGTTCTCGCTATTCGCGAGATACCGAGCGTGACAAATACAAGGACGATCCTGGGAATGGAGCTAAAGTTTTAGGATGTCAGATCTTCCGAAGAGCATATTTCCATTATACCTCTCCGTCTTCGTGGCGGTTCTCGGCTTCTCGGTCGTGGCGCCGATATTTCCGCTTTACGTCCTGGATCTGGGTGCCACGCACCTGATGCTGGGAGTGATCATATCAGTTTACGGTGCGGTCCAGCTGCTCACACAAGTACCTGCTGGCAGGTTCTCGGATCTGAGAGGCAGAAAGCCCGTCCTCCTCATAGGCCTCATCACGTTTGCTCTTATGCCTTTGTTTTATATTTATGCATCAAATACATATCAGTTGATCTTGATAAGAATCTTCGGCGGCATAGGCGCGTCCATGGTCTGGCCCGTCGCGATGGCCCTCATCGTGGACTGTGTAGATCCGTCGCACAGAGGTCTTGCGATGGGCTGGTATAATGCCTCATTCTATTCAGCAGTTGCTATAGGCCCCGTGGTGGGTAGCCTTCTCTACAGCAGCTTTGGAATGGAGGCGCCTTTCGTCTTCTGGGGCTTACTTGCTGCAGTCTCTTTTATCATAGTTATGGTAATCGTGAAAGAGCCGGAGACCAAGAGCGAGATCCTCTCGGCGAACCCAAAGAAGGGAGAGCTAGTAATAGACGGATCGATGCTCACATTTCTGATATGTTGCAGCGTTGTGATGCTGCCGGGAATAATAGGCGGATTCAATATGACACTGCTTCCTGAGCTGGCCCTCAGCGTCGGAATAGATGTATCCCAAATAGGGCTGCTCTACCTAGCTTACGCTGGAAGCAACGCTGTATCAAATATCTATTTTGGAAGGGCTGCTGATCTGGGCCATCGCAGGCTTCTGATAACAGGGGGCAGCATAGGCTGTGCAATCGGCTTTTCAGCGCTCGGCCACGGTCTCGGGCTGATTCCACAGCTCATAGCGTTCTTGATTCTGGGCCTGAGCTCGGGGATGTGCACTCCTGCAGCCGCTGTTATAGTCGCCGACGTAACCAGCCCGGAGAGGAGGGGAGAGATATTCGGGATATTCAATACATCGAGGATGCTTGGGGTCGTGATCGGGCCGATAATAGCCGGACTCACCGCTGATCTAAGCGGTATTGGTGGAGCACTTGCGGTCTTCTTCGTCGTTACTCTATTGATCTCTATCTTAACCATGAGCCTGAGTGATGTGTAAGAACAGCTTCTCTAAAAAGTCGAGGCTTCACGACCGGCAATGGTTTCCATCAAAATTATAATTTGTTTTAACTGAGGGTTCCTAAAAACCCACCTTTTTGATATAAAATATTATTAATACAACTATGCTGCAACAAGCAAGAATCTTAAAGGGGAGGTTTATAGGAATCCTCAACTGCCTCGAGTGTATCTCCTGATATACGACTCGATGTACCTTCTCGCCCTCTCGCCTTTATAAACACCCGCGTGCCCCTCGCAGAGCACATCTATGCCAAGCGATAGAAGCTTCTCCATCGATCTCCTCCACTGCTCGAGATCCGAGCCCCAGCTGGGCGAGAACGGTCCATGTATGTCCTGACCGAAGAGTACCCTGCCATCGGATGTATCAACGTACGGAGATATCGATCCGGGCGTGTGCCCAGGCGTGTGAAGCATGTGGAAATCCAGATCGCCTATGCGAATCACCTCATGCTCTCCCCTGAGAGAGACATCTACTTTCGCGGGTTTGTACGAGATCCCGTAGATGTCCGCTGCCGTTAGATGTTCATGCACCTCCTCTATCCCTCTCCTGTCCAGCTCATGCGCGATAACCTTCGAGCCGTAGAGGCCGACCAGAGCGGAGATCCCCCCGATATGGTCGATGTGGCAGTGTGTTGCTATGATACAAGTTATGCGATATGGGTCGTAGCCAGCTGACTGAACGTTGCTGGTTATTGTATCTACGCTTCTCCCAAGACCTGCATCTATCAGCACAAGCTCGTCACCACAGTCCACAAGATAGACGCAACAATCTTCGCTGCCCGAGAGACCCGGACCACCTACGGCATAAACCCTCTCACATATGCTCTTATATCGCATGCATCCCTGTTGGATGTAGCAATACTTAAGGAATGTTCAGGCGTTCTTGGTAGCCCAGCGCAGAGGGGCCGATCTCACAATCTCAACTTACTCAATAAGAACGCGATCGATTCTTTCTGACATCAGAGCGCCACCATATTGGCCCGTGTTGATTGTTGGGGTTCTTCATGGCAGCCGCTCGTTATATGGCCACCCCTCTTTAGTACCAAAAAGTTATTAAACTAGTTTACCCCTCTACCTAGTGATAGATGCTCGCGTGGGAGCTATTGTAAGAGCGTTGTATCTCACACGGAGAGCTCGGTAGGACCACGGGGGGCAGTTATCAAATAATCCATAAAGCTGATACCTTAGTATGAAAAATAGTTGGATAAATGCGCGTTCATGATCACATCACGGCTCGATGGGAAGGGTATTTGAAGGGTATTTTGGCTGAAGGACTGTGTAAGGGCGAAGCAGTTAAGTGACGCCGATACTGGGTAGGCCTTGCTATCGAGCGCTGAGTGTAACGTGTCTTTTATCTAACTATTTTAAAATTTGAGGTGTCTTATATGCAAAATGTCGACACAACAAAATATATAATTTATGCTGATATTACTGCAGACGGCATAGTGGAGCGGCCGGATGTTGTGGGAGCGATATTCGGCCAAACGGAGGGGCTTCTCGGCAGTGATCTCGATCTTAGAGATCTGCAGAAGACCGGGAGGCTTGGCCGGATAGACGTCCAGATATCCTCAAGCGGCGGAAAGTCTATGGGGACCATATCCATACCCTCTAGCTTCGATAAGGTCGAGACTGCAATTCTGGCCGCGGCTCTTGAGACCATAGACCGCGTGGGACCTTGCATGGCGAGAATTCAGGTGACTAAGATAGAGGACGTTAGAGCTGCTAAGAGAAAGTACATCATCGACAGGGCCAAGAAGATACTTATGGAGATGTTCGATGAGAACATACTCGAGACCGAGCAGATAACTGAGGAGATAAAGCAGTCTGTAAGGGTGGAGGAGATAACATACATAGGCAAGGACAACCTACCCGCGGGGCCTAATGTACTCGATTCTGATGCGATATTAGTCGTGGAGGGAAGAGCGGACGTTCTGAACCTCCTCAAGTACGGGATAAAGAACGCGGTGGCTGTTGGTGGGACGAATATTCCTCCTACGATCACCGAGCTCTGTGCGAAGAAGATCGCCACAGCGTTTACAGATGGCGATCGCGGTGGAGAGCTCATCGTCAAGGAGCTTCTTCAGGTTGCGGATATAGATTATGTCGCTCGTGCCCCCGAAGGCAAATGCGTTGAGGAGCTCACCCAAAAGGAGATCATAAGAGCACTGCGCCAGAAGATCCCGGTCGAGCAGGTGATGGATATGTACAAGATAAAACCGCTTCCCAGAAAGAAGCGTGAAATCGTCACCAAACGCAAGAGCCTGATAAAGGAGAGGCCCGTAGCGGTCAGAACCGTAGCCCAGGTGGTACCCATAGCGCATCGCGCCGAGATAGCGCCACGGGCCGGGATTCAAAGCAAGGTGATTGCGAGAGAAGTTTCCGAGGAATATGGGGAGCCCGAGGGCGAGATGGAGGTTGTAGAGCCCGAGGAGTGGTTCAAACAGCATATCGAGGAGCTTGACGGAACGCTCACTGCTAGGCTCTTCGATAGGAATAACAATCCCATAAGGGATGTGGCTGTAAGGGACCTTGCAAAGGAGCTCAAAGAGTCTAACGGCAGCGTTAACGGTGTGATCTTCGATGGAGTCATAACCCAGCGGCTTCTCGATATAGCAGCTGAAAAGGGTCTGGAGTATCTCATAGGCGCAAAGATGGGGAGCATAGCCAAGATCCCAGTGGGCGTGAAGGTCATCACAAGGGAGCAATGAGACTGGATGCAGAGGGGTGGATCGCAAAGCTCCTCTGCATCGCAGGCTTACTGGAGCGAGCTCTCGGTCTCGCGGACCAGATCGAATCTAAGATTAAAGGTGTCGAACACCAGATCCGCATCTCTGGGATCCATCCATTCTAGTCCGAGCCCCTGGATTTCCTCTTTTGATAGCAGATCGTCGTATGCTCTTACTTTGAGCCCCTTGCTCTTGAGCAGCAATGCCAGCGCGAGATTCCTGCTGTGATGGAGCTCTTTTGCACCTTGGCGATATGTCAAGCCATAGATGCATATCTTGATATCGGCCAGAGGTTTCTTTATCTTGAGGCATTCCCGGATTATCCTCTCCTGCCAGTAAGATATCATCCCATCGTTGAGCTCTCTCGCCGATCTGAGCAGGCTCGCGCCAGAGATTCGCTCCCTTCTCACCATCTCGTTTATCAGAAACCATGGGTATACAGGGATACAGTGACCGCCAACACCGGTCGATGGCAGATGTATATGACAGTACTCGTGGTTCGCGTGCTCTCTCGCCTCGTAGAAGTCGACACCGAGCTCCTCTGAGATCATGTAGAGCTCGTTTGCCAGGGCGATATTCACATCTCTGTAGCAGCCCTCCATCACCTTGATGATCTCCGCAACCCTCGCTGAGGAGACCAGCCTAAGGTTTGGTATGAACCTCTTGTAGATATCATAGGCTACCTCTCCGCTTCTCTCATCCACCCCACCTATGACCTTCGGGAAATCCTTCAGCCTGGAGATGCTGTAGCCCGTCATTATCCTCTCGGGTGAATGTGCGAGATAGAACTGGCCCAGTCTCAGATCCGAGTTCTCCTCTATCCATCTGAGCACGAGGCCCTCTGTGGTGCCGGGCGGCACTGTCGTCTCAAGAACTACAAGATCGCCCTGTTTGATTACGGGGCCGAGGCTCCGGAATGCGCTCTCAAGCATCTTGAAATCCGGATTGTGGTTCTCGTCGATCAGCAGCGGCACAATCACTATGAATACGTTGCATGAAGCAGCATCTTTGTATTCGCTCGTTGCAAGGAGGTTCTTTCCCCCGTGCCTCGCGATGAGCTCATCAAGCCCGGCCTCCTGTGGTATCGGATTCTCACCTCTATTGATGCGATCGCATCTTCTCTTATCTATATCGACGCCTACAACCGGAATGCCATGATCTGCTATTACAGCCGCAAGGGGCAGGCCGGCATTACCAAGTCCTATCACAGCGATCTTCAATGATTATCCCCCTGAAGGTCTATTCGAATGCTCTCTCCACAATCGCAGAGATACAGCCTATTTCTCCCATCATCCTCGAGCAGCTTCGTAAGCCTTCTGCCACACTTGCATACGTACCCCATGAGCACTGCGGGATTGCCATAGACGAGGCCATATGGTGGGACGTCAGATGTCACAACGCTTCCCGCACCGACCATTGCGTACTCTCCGATCTTTATGCCGCAGATTATCGTGGCGTTTGCGCCTATGCTAGCACCCCTACACACCTTTGTTGGAACAACCCTCTCCTCAGACCAGATGAATGCTCTGGGATAGAGATCATTTGTGAACGTCGCTGATGGTCCTATGAATACATCATCCTCTATCTCGACGCCATGATAGACCGAGACGAAGTTCTGGATCTTTACATTGTCCCCTATTCTGACGTCTTTGTCTATGTAGACACTCTTGCCTATGTTGCAGTTCCTACCTATCTTCGCGCCCTCTCTCACGTGAGCGAAATGCCATATGCTCGTGCCATCACCGATATCATCGCTCTCCACCACCGCGGTCGGATGTTTTCTGTACCTCATACGAGACCCTTCGATATCTCAGCGCATACACTCATGTTTCTGAAAGCCTGCTCAGGGGTCACCGGAAATTCGCCGCGGCCTTGAACTGCATCAAGAAACGCGCGCAGCTCCACCTTGAGGGGTTCCACTTTGTTAACGAGCACCTTCTCTATGATGTTCTCCTGGAGGTATCTCTCCCCCTCCTTGAGGTACTTCTCGGGCTTACGGTAGACGTAAACCTCCTGGGTCATGAAATCGCCCTCCGTGGTCACACCCTCCTCCTCGACATAGAAGGTCCTGAACTTCTTAGAGGACAACCTGCTTGCTGAGAGCGAGACGATCGAGGAGTCGAATCTTATGAGAGCTTCGCAGACGTTTCTCGTTCCGGCGCTGTGTATTGTGTAGTCCTCTCTTCCCGGAAATAGAACGTTGAAGACTATGTCTATATCATGAATCATCAGATCCTCGACGACCGAGGAGTCTGTTATTCTAGCAGAACCAGGGTTATGCCTCTTTATCTCGACATAGGCAGGCGAGGTTATGATCCTTTTTATCTCGGTCACTATTGGATTAAACCGTTCGATATGCCCAACCCCTACAACCAGATCTGCCTTGCGAATGGCGTCCAGAAGTCTCTTTCCCTCCTCAAGCGTCAGGGTCATCGGTTTCTCTATCAGACAGTGAACTCCTGCATATAAAACCTTGAGGGCAACATCATAGTGGTACTTTGTGGGAACGCATATCGATACAGCCTCCACAACACCGAGAAGGTCCTCGATGCTGGTGCAGATCGTCGCATACTCGCGAGCCGCCTCTGCGTTCTTCTCCAGGGCATCGTAGACATAGAGATTCTCAACGCCTTTGAGCTCCGAGTAGACCCTGACATGGTTGCGGCCCATCGAGCCAACGCCTATGACTCCGACATCCATAAATCAACCATCCCTTTGCGTTTTCATCACCCTGCGCTGTTTACCGTATCCGCTATCCGCCTGAGGTCCTCGTCGCGGAGCGCCGGATGGACTGGAATGCTTATCACCCTTCTTGAGACATCCTCTGCCACAGGGCAGGATGCTCTGATCCCCAGCCTCCGGTACAACGGCTGCTCATAAATCGGCATCGGGTAATGTATGCCTGTTCCGATGCCTTTCGCTTGCAGATATTCGGAGAGATGATCGCGGCTCATGGGAAAGTTGTCCTCAACCCTTAATACATACTGGTTGTATACGTGTTTACAGCCGGGAGCCGTGCGGGGCGTTGTTATGCCGTCCCTGTTTATGTGCGCGCTAAGGTATTCCGCGTTCCGGATCCTCATGTTTATGAAATGATCAAGCTTTTTGATCTGAACGAGACCTATTGCGCCCTGGATGTTTGTCATTCTGTAATTGAAGCCGAGCATGACATGGTTGTACTTCCCGAGATCGCCATGATTTCTCAGAAGCCTCAGTCTCTCGGCCAGATCATCGTCTGCTGTGGTTATCATACCGCCTTCGCCTGTTGTCATGTTCTTCGTGGGGTAGAATGAGAAGCATCCGATGCCAAAGCCTCCAACCTTTTTTCCATTGTATTCAGCGCCATGCGCCTGAGCGCAGTCCTCTATGAGGATGAGCTTGTGATCCTCGCATATATCCATGATCGCTTTGAGATCGAATGGGTGGCCGTAGAGATGCACCCCTATTATCGCTTTTGTGTTACTGTTCACCTTCTCCATAACATCTGTCGGATCTATGTTGAAGGTCCGGGGATCGACATCTGCAAAGACCGGACGGAGACCCTGGTAGAGGATGGAGTTTGATGTGGCGATGAAGGTGAACGCAGGGCATATGACCTCATCGCCGGGCTCCAGATCAAAAGCTTTAAGCGCGAGATCGAGGGCGATCGTGCCGTTGCATACAGCGACCGATCTCTTGGCTCCGATGTATGCGGAGAACTCCTCCTCGAATCTTCTCACCATATCCCCCTGGACCAGCATGCCAGATTTGAGCACCTGAGATACCGCCTCTATCTCCTCATCGCCCAGAAGGGGCTTGGCTATGGG
>CAZMZV010000047.1:0-13226 GCA_964570975.1 uncultured Methanotrichaceae archaeon
CTCCACAAGTTAAAGCCATCCCTTGCCCTTCCAGTGCTCGTACTCATGAGTCCAGACGTCTTTGTTCATGCTCACGAGCGCCCTGAACCTGGTCTTCATCTCATCGTGTATCTTGTCCTGCTCTGGATATCGCTTATTCTCAGAGATCGCGCTTACCAGATCTTTGCCGAGCTTGAATGCCTCTTTCTCAGCGGTATCCATAGAGTTCGGTATGGCTGGCGCACCACCCGCGCCACCGACATAGTAGGCGCCGAATCCCACTATGATCCTGCTGAGATAATCCAAGACCTCATCGTACGCCTGACCACCTGCAGTAGCCACGGCGCAGCCGTATTTACCAAGAAGAAGCTGGCAGTGGATGGCATCTGACATTCTATCTATCAGCGTCTTGAGCTGTGCGGTCACGCTTCTGAAGTAATTCGGAGATCCTATTACAAAACCGTCCGACTCGAGCAGCTTTTTGTAAACCATACCGAAATCGTCCTTGTGGGTGCATTCCCCCTTCGCATAGCAGACGCCGCATGCATTGCAGTATTTTATATCAAGCTTGCAGATATCGATAAGCTCAACCTCCGAGCCAGCTGATCTCGCTCCATCCAGAGCAGCCCTCAAAAGTCTCAGAGTCTGACTCCGCTCCCCCCGCGGACTGGAATTGATACCAACTATCTTCATGCCACCACCAAAGAGAGCTCGCGTCCAAATTATTTCAATTTACTTCCACCAGCTGTGCTGAATAAATCGAGGCGCTGAGGTTATAGCAGTTGATTGGCTGGTGGTTGACACCGGCGCGACATCTATTCTTCAAAGAGATCCTCAGGTATCATGCCTGTGAGAGATTCGATCTGCCGCTCAGCTTTTTCTATTCTCGAATTGCATATCCTTACAAGCTGGATGCCGCGCTCGAATAGTCTTAGGCTCTCATCCAAAGAGAGCTTGCTGGACTCAAGCTCCATCACGATCCTCTCAAGCTCATTCAGAGCATCCTCAAAAGACAGCTCCTGAATCCCGATCACGCTCCACTTCATCTTTGGATCTCTACCACGATCCCGTAGGTAATCGGCAAACCAAGACTTCCAAAACATGTTGTAATATAAATCTTGGCCTTTGGAGGGAACCTGTCCGGAGAAGCGCTGAGGCCAGAAATTTTGACATTCTCCTCTTCTGCACGTCAGAAACACTTAATCCTTATTCGGACACGTCCTTTGGAGGGAATGTCTACCCCCTAATCAGCTTTGAAGAGACGAGCCTTCTGGCCAGTGTTTTTCCGATCTGCTCCTTTCGAGAGGTCCGAAAAATCGGGGGTATGATGCGCACCCCCCCCCCCAAAGAGCTGGTTTCAGTCATCCAAGCTGGTCACGGCACAAGTACCATCTCGACGGGACGTCTCGGCGTATGTCTTGTTGGAGGAGCATAGCCCATTCGTATCAGGAGCTGTGGATATTTTACGTTGAGATACGCTGCCATCTCTTTTCGGAGCTCATCTATCGCTATAGGCTGGCTGAATAGATCGAATCGGACGTCCATCGCCGTTGCCAGTAGGAAGAGCTTCTCGAAGGTAACCCCAAGCTCAACCCAGGTTGGTTTATCCTCACTATCCGATGAGAGAACGCCAACCGCAGGTGCCTCTCTCATTAGCGCGGCCTCCTTTCTGGCCCTCGAAAAGGATGTGTCGAAAGTTCCGAATATGAACCTTCCAAAGTATGATTCGAAATCCGAATATCCAAACGCATAGCCTGGGAGTCCGTCATAGGCATCAGATTTGTTTGACCTTATCCAAGATGCCAACTCCTTTCTGAACGAGCTATTTCCGAGCTGGATTTTGTGTGATCTAGCCAGCAAATCAGCCATCTTGTTCTTGCCGTCTGCGTCTGTCATTATGCTGAGCTTAAACCCGTCCTGCTCAACGAGCTCCGCCATACGCTGCAACTTCTCAGGCTCGATCTCCCGATCCTCGAATCTGCTCCTGTTGGTATGTCTTTCCGTTATCTGGTAGAATAGATCCGGAAACCTCTTGCGATCGAGCCCATCCGCAAAGGTGATATAAGCTATCCGCTCCGCCTCCGTGCCGTCTGGGAAACATTTGACTCTGTAGCCGAGATTGAAGTGCTCAGCCGCTATCAGTAGGTTTGTTATAACACAGCCTATGCTGATGTAAGCTGTTCTGTGCGTCGGATCTACCGCTGGAAGTGTCCTGGTCATGTCCAGTATGACAGAAATACCGTTATCCCGAACTGAGAATTTCCATGGCTGCGTGTTAGGACCAGATGGCGCCAGAACTGCATATCTAAGAAGGAACTTGAGCTTATCGTCCATGCTTCCGGTAGCTGGAAAATCTTCCTCATGCACGTCCCAGGCGGCGAGGTTTTTGCTCATATAGCATGCCTCCACTGTTATAACATTCATCAGGCTGCTGAATATATGGCCGGGATATGTCCGAATAAGAACAAAGCCTCTGTGATACTCGAATACCTATGGCATCTCCCCGACCTCACTCGGTTACTCGGACAGATCCGATGGCCATATCACAAATTATGAGAGCGAGTGTATGAAATATAAAAGTTTGCATCTGTATGCCGTGTTGGACCCGTCCGAATAAGGATTAGGTGTTTCTGACGTGCAGAAGAGGATAACGTCAAAATTTCTGGCCTCAAGCTTATCCGGACAGGTCCGCTGTGTTGATCGATGTTCAGAAATCCAATAGCAAAGGGCCAATTCATACGAATAAAAATTTTGGTGAGAATCGACGTCTGGAGACCACATCGATTCGAATTTTTCAACACAGCATCTGTATAGCGGATGTGCACGGATGAGGAAAAAGCAGCTGCTGCAATCAGAGGCCGTACAGCTAACATCTCCGCTATTGAGATCCTATTCGGACAGGTCCTGCAAAAATTAATACATGCCAGCCGGATAAGGCAGGGCATTTTGGATATCGATTATCTCAACTTGGACTCTATCTCCTTCTCCCTCAGGGTGCAGAGGTGTTCTGCTCCACGTACGTAGAACCAATAATGTACCACCACAAGTAAACCCCAGCCCACTATGGGATAGTACATCGCCCAGCCGGGCATGGTTTTTATGGTGCCCATTGCGTTCAAGGCGATCCATATCGCATTAACCACTAAATATATCGCTATATGTAGCTGGAACAGTTTCACCTGATCCGCCACAGTCGCCTCTCTAAAAAGCCTTTTGTATTCCTCTAGAGTTGCCGTCACCAATCTTACCCCCTATGTAATAGCCAAACACCTAGCGTGAATCTCTTCCCGCATATCCGTGATACCTAGCACAGGAACAAAATCACGATACTTTAGCTACCAACTGGATTATTTATGGCAGAAATCGCTGAACCACACGGGTAAATCTCTCCCTTTAGCTAGGATATCAGCGACTTAGTGCCACTTCACGCCAGTATTATGTTAGTGTCTATCTGCTAATACTATTTTAATTTATCTCGCAGGATGCCGTATTGAATAATGTTCGTAGATCCAATAGCAGGGTGTTAATTCACACGAATCTAAATTTTGATAAGAATAGATATCTATCGACCACATCACCTCGAATTATTCGACACTGCATTGCAGGAGCAGAGAGGTCGGAGCGAGAAGGACGCGGTCTTCAGGCTGGAGATTAAAGCGAAGTCTTTCCCTGTTAGAGTCCAGAAATCTAGTATGACCAAAAAACATAGATGTACTCATGAAATCTGCTTACAAGTTTCTTCTCCCAATGAGAAGGAGGGACTTGTCCGGATAAGGATCAAGTGTTTCTGACATGCAGAGGCGAAGGTCCAAATTTCTGGCCTCAGCGCTTATCGGACAGGTCCCAGCTACCATCCAAAAACCTTAACTCATAGAGAGCTCAGCTAAATGGTTCACATATTAGCTCATCTTTGGAGCTATCTCTGCCGGGTGTCGGTGACATGCTGCTTGGATATGGAAAATCATCTGTTAGGATTGAGGTGGAGGAGGGCTGGGAGGTGCTCCAGCCAAACGAGCTCCCGGCTGCTCCACCTGGCGAGGTCGATAGGTCCCTGGATTCGCCGATCGGCATTGGCATCGAAGACCTCTCAGGGAGGAGCGCCGCGGTGCTTGTAAGTGATATCACGAGGCCAGCGCCAAGCCACAAAATGCTCCCTCCTCTTGTGAGAAGGCTTAGGCGGGGCGGCGTAAAGGATATCAGAGTTGTGTTTGCGCTTGGAACACACCGACGGATGAACGAGGATGAGGTTTTTTATCTATTAAGGGATTGCATAAAGCTGCCCCATTTCCAGCATGACGTTTCTAGATGCATACATCTAGGCGAGACCGCTCGCGGGACACCGGTTGAGATCTTCGATCTTGTTGAGTCGGCTGATATCATAATAGGCACCGGCAATATCGAATATCATTATTACGCAGGATACAGCGGTGGAGCGAAATCGGTCCTGCCCGGGGTATCATCAGAGAGATCGATACATCATAACCACATGATGATGCGGTCCCCAAACGCAAGGGCCGGATTCCTCGATAGCCCCGTGAGGGTGGACATGGAGGAAGCGGCTCGAATAGCTGGTCTCGACTTCGTACTCAATGTGGTGCTGAACAGCAAAAAGGAGATAGTCTCCGCTGTGGCAGGTGATTACATAAAGGCGCATCGCGCCGGCGCAAGTGTAGTCGACAGGATGTACCTGCGGGAGGTCAAGCCTGCTGAGATAGTAATAACATGTGCTGGTGGCAGGCCAAAGGACATAAACCTCTATCAGGCAGTGAAGGCCCTCGAGAACGCGAAGGGGGCTGCAGCACCAGGCGGTACGATCATACTAGTCGCGGAATGCGCCGAGGGTCTCGGGGATAAAATCTTCGAGAGGTGGGCTAGGGAAAGTTCAACACCTCAGGAATGCGTAGAGCGCTTCTCGAGAATATATGAGTTCGGGGGGCACAAGGCGGCGTATATCTCTGAGATCGCCTTGAGAAATGATCTCATTCTCGTCTCGTCTTTGCCGAGAGATCTAGCTGAGATGTGTTTCTTCACTCCCGCTCGTACTCTGGAGGAGGCGCTTGAGCTGGCCTGGAAAGATCATGGCAGAGATGCAAGAACGGTTCTTATTCCGCATGGTGCGCTCACCTTGACGAGGGCAAGGTGATGACTAAGAGCAGATGCGGATTCGGTTATTCAAAAGGTGGAATCGTTCATGATCGCAGAATAGGAAAAGCGGCAGAGATCCCCAGATGTCACAAAGCATCTCTTCCCGGTCTCTTTGAGGTTCCCACCAGGAGATGGATAGATTTTTATATTTACAATCGCAAACTTAAAAGTTGCTGTATTGAAGCGGTGTGCATGATTCGCTTCGGGATAATAGCATGGATGATAAAGAGTTCTGGCTGGATCTCATAAAGGAGCTCGAAGCTTTATATAACAAACATGAGGCCGCGCTCTGCGATATAGAGGAATGCAGGATGTTCGGCAGCTTGCTCGCAAAGCTACTCGAGCGGCTTGAGGATTCTGGCCAGTACAGACTTGCAGACAGGGTGATGGATATACTGAGTGTATGCAGCCCGAAGATAGCATCACACTGCGAGAATGCTGAGAGGACCAAGAGCATGCTCAGAACTCTGATCGAGAGGGCGAAGCATGAGGCTGAACTGCAGAGGTGATGATGTCTGACGGCTTTCTCAGATCGATAAGATCTTGTGCGATGTATACGCTCAATCTGCACCTCCAGCTGGAATGCGGATCTTGGAGAAGGCGCACAAAACACAAAAATGTGAAGATGTGGTATATCCATGAATCTCTTCGATAAGTTCGTCGGTTCTCTATTGGGAATCGCGATAGGCGATGCTCTTGGAATGCCTCTTGAGGGGCTCACGCGTCTGGAGATAGAGCGCAACTTCGGCAGGGTTGTCGATATGCTTCCCGCGCCTGAGCACCACTTCCATCAGGGGCTCAGAGCCGGTCAGTACACCGATGATACGGAGGAGTCTCTGATCCTGGCGGAGTCGATCATCGAGGCGCGCGGATTCTCTGCAGATGTATTTGCTGAGAGGCTCATGAGATGGGGCTCGGCCTGGATACTGGATGAGAGGCTGGACAGAGGCGTGGGGCTGACCACGAGATCCGCGATAGAGAATATGCTCGCTGGAATGCACTGGCAGGATTCAGGTGTCGATATAGAGACATGCGGGGCTGCTATGAGGGTTGCCCCTCTCGGACTTGTATACCACTGGGATCTCAGCCTGTTAGCGAGATACGCGGAGCTGCAGAGCATAATCACACATAAGAGCCGTGCCTCCAGAGCGGGAGCTGTCGCTGTTGCGGTTGGGGTTGCCCTATCCCTTCTAGGGCTCCCTCCAATGAAGGTGCTCAAGATATCAAGAGATATCGCATCAAGAACCTCTCCGGATCTGGGAAGAAAGCTAAGCGAGGTTGAGATGCTGATATCCAGCGAGCCAACGGATGCTCTGGAGACGCTGGGCACCTCTCCATCTGTTTACGAGGCCGTTCCTTCTGCATTCTATTGCTTTGTCGCTCTCGATCCAGAGGATGCGCTAATAGAAGCTGCAAATGCCGGCGGAGATACCGATTCTGTCGCGTCGATAGCTGGAGCCCTCGTTGGAGCTCGGTACGGTACACGCTGGATACCGGATCGCTGGCTCTCGGATCTCGAGAACAGAGAGCGCATAGAGGATATCGGCAGAGCTCTGGCACGAATAAGCATGGAATTGTCCAAGAAGCTGTAGCCTCAGAGTTTAACCGTGCTTTGGCACGAATGGCGTAGGCTACCACGTTGAGCGACTTTTGAATCGGTACGAAAACCTCCTGGCCACGTCCAGCCATGAGGATGAAATGAGGCCTGAGAGGGATCCGATCTCATACCAACGTCTCCAGATCGATTCCATTCCGCTGGGTGACCTTGAGCCACGAGGTTTTTGATATCCTGGAGCAAATGGACCTGGCCGGATAAGCGCTGAGGCCGGAAAAGTCGGACCTTCGTATCTGCATCTCAGAAACGCTTGATCCTCATTCGGACACGTCCGGGCAAGTTTACACAAATCTGCTGTGTTGAATAAATCGAGTCGATGTGGTCACTAGATATCGATTCTTATCGAAATTTTTGATTCATATGAATTGGTCCTCTGCTATTGGATTTCCGAACATCATTCAACACAGCACACAAATCTTAACTTTTGTAAGATTCGATCTCTATAAACATCTCGACGTATCCAACACAGCACGTAGCGCCGTAGATTTATATAAGCAGTGAGGTCTTCTCGCAACATGATAGATATCGGAATTGTAGGTGGTTCTGGTTATACCGGCGGCGAGCTGCTCCGCCTTCTTGCTGTACATCCATCCGCAAACGTCGTCTGCGTGACCTCGAGGAAGCTTGCAGGGAAGTCTGTTGTATCGGTTCATCAGCACCTCAGGGGACTTTGCGATTTGAGGTTCGAGGCCCCCTCCCCGGAGGAGATCGCTCAGAGATGTGATGTGGTATTCACAGCGGTACCCCATGGAACAGCGATGGACTGGGTGCCGGCGTTGCTAGATAACGGCGCCAAGGTGATAGATCTGAGCGCAGACTACAGGCTTCCAGTGGATGTGTTCGAGAAGACGTATGGGATAAAGCATAGAGCTCCCAGAGATGCGGTTTTCGGCCTGCCAGAGCTTCATCCAGAGGTTGCAAGCGCATCGCTTGTTGGGAATCCCGGCTGCTATCCCACCGGAGCCACACTTGCGGTCGCGCCGCTGGCAAATGCCGGCATGGTAGATCGCGTCGTCTTCGACTCAAAGTCGGGGATATCCGGCGCTGGCGCCGAGCCTACGGAGACCAGCCATTATCCAAATCTCGCCGAGAACATCAGGTGCTACAGAATAACCAATCACAGACACGTACCTGAGATAAAGCAGGAGCTTTCGAGGCTTCAGAATGATATCAGAATCAGCTTTACACCGCATGTTATACCCGCTGTTCGCGGTATTCTGACCACCGCGCACGTCTTCGTGAAGGATTCGTATGTTGATAAGGTCCAAGACAAGGCGTTTGTGGAGGAGCTTTACAGGGATTTCTACAAGAAGGCCAGATTCGTGAGGTTTGTAGATGGGGTTCCGATGCTGGGCAACGTGCGCTGCTCGAACTTCTGCGACATAGGGTTTGAGATCGAAAAGGAGAGCGATCGCATAGTTGTTATATCCGCGATAGATAATCTAGTAAAGGGAGCTTCAGGCCAGGCGATACAGAACATGAACCTGATGATGGGCATCGAGGAGACTGAGGGCCTCTGGTTCCCGGGCGGTGCACCCTGATGTTGATTAAAGAGATCATGAACAGAAATCCAATCACCTGCCAGGCGAGCGATCCGATAAGCGAAGCTGCGCGGCTTCTTCGAGAGAACAGGATCAGCGGCATGCCCGTTCTCGATGGCGATGAGCTCGTCGGCGTTGTATCAGAGTCCGATCTCCTGCGCCTGCTCTCCACAAAAGACGAGCGCGGAGAGCTCTGGCTCCCAAGCCCCTTTGAGATATTCGAGGTACCTCTCAGGGATATAATCAGATGGGAGAGAATGAAACGCTCGTTAGAGGCCATAACAAAGATGCGAGTGGCGGATGTGATGAGCAAGAAACCGATCGCCGTAAGCCCTGAAACATCGATAGAAGAGGCGGCGGCGATAATGACCCAGCATAAGATAAATCGCCTTCCAGTTGTTGAGGGCGGGCGGCTTGTGGGAATCGTCACGCGTGGCGATATCATAAATGGTCTCGGCTCGATGGAGGCTTCATGAGGGAGATAGAGGGTGGCATATGCGCGGTGCCAGGCGTCAGAGCATGTGGCATTAAGCGGGGAAGGTACGGAGTCGCGATGATAGCATGCTCCGGTATCGCCGCCGGAGTTTACACGCAGAACAGAGTCAGAGCAGCGCCCATAGAGGTCACAATAAACAATCTCCGTAGATCCGGCGGTCTGATCGACGGTATAATCGCGAACAGCGGCTCCGCAAATGCTTACACCGGCGAGAGGGGTATCGCAGATGCTGCGGCAATGGCCGGAATAATGGCGAAGATAATAAACTGCAGCCCTGAGAGGATCGGAGTCGCATCCACTGGTGTCATAGGTCGATACCTCGATATGGATCTCATATCCTCTATGGCCCAGGAGATAGCGCCAGCGCTTCGCTCGAGCCCGGATGCGAGCAGAGAAGCAGCACTAGCTGTTATGACAACAGACACAAAGATAAAGGAGATCGCGGTGGAGCATGACGGCTTCGTTATAGGAGGGATCTGCAAGGGGGCCGGTATGATCGAGCCTGATATGGCAACGATGCTGGCTTTTATCTACACCGATGCCAAGGTTAGCTCTGATCTGTATCCCTTTCTCAAGGAAGCCGTGGACGAGAGCTTCAACATGCTCACTGTGGATGGGGATACGAGCACGAATGATACAGTCTTGCTTACGAGCACACGCTCCAAAGAATGCGATCCTGATTCATTCAGAGAGGCTCTCAAATACGTCTGCGTGAAGCTCGCCAAGATGATAGCCAGGGATGGTGAGGGCGCCACAAAGGCTATCGAGGTCGTGGTCACAGGTGCGGCTTCTGGGATTGATGCTAGAAGAGCTGCGAAGACGATAGCGAGAAGCAATCTGGTAAAGACAGCCATCTATGGCGAGGATCCCAACTGGGGTAGAATCGTATGCGCGGCGGGGCGCTCTGGTGCGGACTTCGAGCCAGCCAGAATAACGCTCACCATGAGCTCGCAGAGGGGATCTGTTGTGCTTGTAGATCGGGGCAGAATCGTCGAGGGCGTTCTCGACGATGCTAAGAGGGTGATGGCAGGCGATGAGATCACAATTCTCTTGGATCTCGGAGCTGGATCGGCAAGCGCGAGGAGCTTCGGCTGCGATCTCACCCATGAGTATGTGAACATCAATGCGAAGTACACGACATGATATGCTGTTGAGAGGATCCAGACTGGGAGATATCTCCGAGGATGTTCTTTCTTTCATATCCTCAAGAAGAGATGATATCTGGATAGCAGAGGCAGACGTACTCGTGGATATGGCTCACCTCATCATGCTCTATGAGAGGGGCCTGATCTCAAGGGATGAGTGCGCGGAGATACTTAAAGCACTGAAGGACCTCCTCGCCGGGAATCTCGATGGACTCAGGGAGGGGGAGGATATACACGAGGCGATAGAGGCCTATGTCATAGAGCGTGTGGGGCCGTCTGGCGGAAGGATGCATACCGCGCGATCGAGAAATGATGAGGTCGCAACATGTATCCGTCTCGCTCTCAGAGGCCATATGCTAAGCATAATGGCTGAGCTTCTGCAGCTGATAGATGTATTGATAAAAAGAGCTGACGAGAGCAAGGAGTGTGTAATTCCGGGTTACACCCATCTGCAGCATGCTCAACCAACAACGCTCGGCCATCATCTCTTAGCCCATGCTGATGCGCTAGTGAGGGATCTTGAGAGGCTGGAGGATGCCTATGAGCGGGTAAACCTGAGCCCCTTGGGCGCAGCAGCATTTGCATCCACCGGCTTTGATATAGACAGGCACAGGACATGCGAACTCCTGGGGTTCGATGGCCTTGTGGAGAACAGCATGGATGCTGTATCCACCAGGGATTTCGTACTTGAGGTGATCTCGGATCTCTCGATAATGATGATAAACCTCAGCAGGATCGCCGAGGAGATCATACTCTGGTCGACCTCTGAATTCGGATATGTGGAGGTAGATGACCTCTTCGCATCGACCAGCTCTATAATGCCGCAGAAGAAGAATCCAGATACGGCGGAGCTTGTCAGGGCCAAGAGCGGGACGGTTCTTGGATCTCTTGTGGGAGCGATGAGCATATGCAAGGCGCTCCCGATGAGCTACAACAGAGATCTGCAGGAGGTGACGCCACACCTCTGGCGTGCTGTGAGCTCCGCGATCGCCACCCTTCGGGTTATGAAGGGCTGCATAGCCACCCTCAAATTCGATCTTGAGAGGCTGGAGCGCTCTTCAAGCGCTGGTTTCTCGACGGCAACAGAGCTCGCTGACTCTCTTGTTAGGCTCACAGGCATTCCCTTCAGGACCGCTCATCAGATCGTCGGAAGGATCGCGCGCCTCTCTACGAAACCGAGCCTCGATGATCTCGACGCGATCTCCCTTGAAGTTGCGAATTTAAAACCAAGTGCTATGGGGTTCACAGCGAGAGATCTCGATATGGCCCTCGACCCGAGGGCGAATGTAGCAATGCGTCAAGGGACCGGCGGCCCCGCGCCTCCTGAAGTCGGAAGGATGTTAATGGAAAGAAGAGAGCGGATCGGATCCGCATCTTCAAGGATCGCGGAGAGAAGGGCCAAAGCAGATGCATCTCTAAAACACCTGATGGAGATCGCGGATCTGATGATCTCTTCGCAAGATTGAAAACTTTTATTCGTACAGGTCAGCACAAGGATCCGTCCGGATAAGCGCCGTGGCCAGAAATTTTTATATTCTCCCCTTCTGCATGTCAGAAACGCTTAATACTTATCCTGACACGTCCCAGCACAAGATCATAATCTTTATATTATGCAGGATCTAATAATAACGACGATCTAGATGGATGCGGAGATCTCATCGATAATGGGGCTGGAGGTTTACACCGAGCGCGGCGTGTTTGTAGGACGGGTAGAGGATGCTGTTTTGGATGCTGAAAACGGCACCGTTAGCGGCCTTGCGGTCGGATCCCTGAACAGAGAGCTCTTCGATCTTCGTGGCAAGGGGATCGTAGTGCCTTTCAGATGGATCACTGCTGTAGGGGATATAGTCATAATGAAACACACGAGAAAGATGGTCGCAGCCAAAAAAGATAATGCTGCAGGCTCTACTTGACCATATGACTCGAAGAAGCTACAGGAATGATGCGATATTCTCAGAGCTTCGCGTTAGGGCCCCATTTTTTGTTCGCGTGGATGGCCGCGGATTCAGCAAGATCTTGCGTGATTTTGATAAACCGTATGATATCGGTTTTGCACGCGGGATCGTGGCCGCGACCAGGGTTTTTATGGAGAGCTCGGGGTTATCCCCAATTTTCGCCTATTCCTTCTCCGATGAGGTGAGCCTTCTATTTCTGAACGAGCCCTTCAAGGGCAGGGTCGAGAAGCTGGATTCTGTTACAGCGTCATATCTCTCATCATCCCTCTCACTATCCTTGGGCAAGGTGGTATCGATGGATGCAAGGGTTGTGCCGGTATGCAGAGATGAGATACTCCACTATCTTCAGGAGTCTCAAGGCGAGGCATGGCGGAATCACGTCTTCTCGTACGGATTCTATGCTCTGGTCGGGGAGGGAAAGAACCACTCAGAGGCGATGGAAGCCCTTCGTAATATGAAGGAGAGCGATATACATGAGATGCTATTCCAGAGGGGTATAAATCTAGCCAAGACCCCTGCCTGGGAGCGGAGAGGTGTGATGGTGTACAGATCCAGGTCTCGGCTTATCGATGACTGGGATCTGCCCCTGTTCACGACAGAAGATGGGCGCAGGTTCGTGGAGGATCTGCTCTCAGACGCCGTGTCGAATAACCTTGAGGTATGAAAATAGGATCGTCATCATGCCTAATTTCATCCCTGGGGGCGTTAGCGATATCCAAGCTTTAAAGAGATTGTTTGGAATGCTGTGTTGAATAATGTTCAGAAATCCAATAGCAGAGGATCAACTCGCACGAATCAAAAATTTGATAAGAATAGATACCCTGCGACCGTACTGCCTCGAATTATACAACACAGCAGGTTGGAAGCTCTAGTTCATACAGATGCATCGCAATCTCTATCGAAACATATTTCTATTTTTCGAATTAGCTCAAATCCGATGATCATAGCTTCTATAACTGTAAGCACCTCCCGCTTCAATCGCTACGGCTCGGTATCGATGCCTGAGGATGCCGAAGACATCTCAGGCAGGGTGATAATTGAGAGGATAAATGCGACAGGCTACGATTTCAGATACAGGCTGATTCCAGACGGGATCGAGCCAGTGCGAGCGGCGCTTTTCGATAGCATTGAGAAAAATAGCGATGTAGTTATATTCTGCGGTGGCACAGGCCTGGCACCGAGCGACCTGACGATAGAGGCGATAGAGCCACTTGTCGATAAGCGCATACCCGGATTCGGGGAGATATTCAGGCTGAAGAGTCTGGAAGATGTCGGCACGAGGGCGATGCTGACAAGAGCAACAGCCGGAATAATCAGAGGCGTGCCTGTATTCGCGCTTCCCGGATCTCC
>CAZMZV010000048.1:0-5909 GCA_964570975.1 uncultured Methanotrichaceae archaeon
ATGGATCCGATAACAAAGATAGAGGTGAGCAAGTCCATACTCAGCGCGAGGGAGGAGCTCGAGGAGACTTTCGTTATAGTCAGCCACGACATGGACTTCGTAAACAATGTGTGCGATCGCGCTATGCTTATGAGGAATGGAAGAGTAGTATCTATCGGCGCTCCTGCTGATGTCCTGAAGCTTCTCACCAAAGAGGAGGAGCGCGAGATGCTGGGGAGTTGAATGAGGGTCAAAGTCGATGGGTCAGAAGTATCTCTAAGGGATGGTGCTACATTAGCTGAGGCGCTGGAGTTGGTCGGTTCGACCCCCGCGCCCGGCAGCGTTATAGGGATCATAAAAGGGCGCGGGGAGAAGGCCAAGGCGACGGACTCCTACTGGCTCGTCACAACCAAGGGCAGGATACGTATAGATCTCGTGGACTCCAGACTCAAAGAGATATGGCACGAGTCCGTTGGGAGCATCTCAGGTTTAAGCGGCAGATGGTCCAATTCCAGCGCGGTTGCATTCGGAGACTTCGCATCCTCTCTATCTCCAGGTAGGGGCGTTCATGAATATGGCAGATTCGATGTGCTCCTCGGTGCAGGCGGTTTCGAGCGGGAGAAATCGCAGCTTATTTTTGTGAAACGCAGACATTCCGCAGCATATGGAGTTCCTTCTGAGAGCAAGGGGATCTTCGCAAGGATTGTTGGCGGAAAGAACATCCTCGACCGGCTGGAACAAAACGACAGGATTCTATCTGTGGAGCCGATCGTTGAATGGGAGGATCTGACGGAGAAGCTGGTAACTACTGATATGTCGTTTCCTCTCGCGGAGGGCATGGAGGTTTACTCGAGATTCGAGGTCGATCTGATCGAGGATGCCCCACACGGCGCTGAATTCTTCCTCGCAGCCACAAAAGATGGGACGTTCAAAGTCGATGCGGTTTCAAGCTCTTACATCTCCACCCACATCCTTAAAGGTGAGCCGATAGAGTTCGAGCACAGGGAGCCGAGGCTTGAAGGCACGGTGACGGTGAGAACATCCGGCCGAGGTCTTGGCCAGATATTCATCTACAAATCGGACAGGACATCAAATCCGAACCACTCCGTTGTTGGTAGGGTGAAGGCCGGAATGGATCTTCTCAAGCTGGCATCTGCTGGCCAGCGTCTCACCGCAACTGTCAGGCCGGAGAGGTTCATGGTTTTAGGGTATCTCCTCGATAAAGCAATAGATCTAGCCAAGTCGAGGGGGGTTGAGCCCATAGTCGAGGGATATACTGGAAGCGATGCGGTTGTCATCGAGCAGAATCCGCTGACCACAATGGAGGTTCTCAGATCGAAGAAGGTCACCCTCAGATCGATACCATCAGCGAGGCTTGTGAGGATAGAGCTATACGATGATCTGGCTCCCAAGACGATAGATTACTTCAGGCATGTCGTCGGGCTCAAGGAGCGCCCCGTAGGTCCACTTCCGGTCTTCTTCGTCTACGAGAACACGGTTCTCTTCAAGCCTTTGATAGACGCTCTCAAATATAAAGAACTCTTGCCTGAGAACAAACCCACCGGTCCGGTGCCAGCCGGCTCATTGGGCGTTACGAACCAGGTGGCTAAGAGGACCGGCCTGATAGGTGTGAAGTTCGTGGAAGACAAGAGATACGGGCCATCTGGGGAGAAGTTCGAGGGCACAAACATCATAGGCAGGGTTATCGATCTCGATAAGCTCAAGGATGTCAGGGAAGGGGAGACCGTTTATGTTATGGAGGAGATCAGATGAGAGTGACGAAGTATGTTATAACCTCTCCGGAGTCGGAGATACTCCCCTCCGATATCGCGATGCGTATCTACGGCTCCAAGCGAGATGTACACGTCAAGGAGACGTGCTTTGGTGTAATCGTAAATGGAGAGGAGGACGTCATCGATGATCTCCTCAAGGAGATACGGTCCCTCGATCCGAATGGGATCTTCATAAAAGACCGCGGATTTCCGCCAGGCGATCCGAGGAGATGTCGCGGGCTGAGGGGAGGCGGGCCCAGGCCGGGTTTCTTCATGCTCGAATGCGAGGCGAAGACGCTTCCCATGATATCGAGAGCCCTGGAGGCCGAGAGCAGGAATGAGCCACCTCCAGAGGCGGCTCCCGAGAAGGTGCCTGTTAGCATCGAAAGACTTAGAGAGCTTATAAAAGATGAGTTTGCCTGAGGTATCTTCATGGTCAAAGTCGTTGTTTACCCCCCAACAAGCACGATTCTCGCAGATCTCGTCGAGAGGATGGGACATAAGCCGTTGGTGATGGCAAACGAGATCAGAAAGAAGATAGATACACCGAGCCTAGAATCCCCACCGCTGAATATAACCCCAGAGGACCCCAAGAGAGGATTGAAATACGCAGCCGTTGATGTGCCATCAGGCGTTCGCGGGAGGATGTCGCTCCTCGGACCGATGATAGATGAGGCAGAGGCCGCGATAATAGTTAACGACAGCAACTGTCTAGTGGGATGTACGGGTTGTGCGAGAACGAATGAGCTCATGAGGCTCCTGATAAAACTCAGGGGCATACCCGTCCTTGAGCTCAAATATCCGAGGAATGATGGAGAGGCGAGGCGCTTCGTCCATGAGATACGTGTCTTTCTGGAGGGGCTCAAATGATAAGAATAGCACAGCTCTCATGCGGTGCTGAGTACAGCGGCATCCAGAAGGAGCTTGAGAGAGCAGCTGAAATCGTCGGCGCGAAGATGATATCGCCCGAGGTCTCGCTCGATGACCTGATGAATGTGGAGAAGCGCTTCGGCATAGAGGTGCCGAGTGGCGATCTGAACCTCATAATGGCCAGGGCCACGAGACTGGTCGAGAATCCCGAGTTAGCGGATGCGGTCTTCATAGCGACCTGCTTCAGATGCGCTGAGGGTGCTATAATCAGAGGCGAGGTGAGGCGCTACATCCACGAGCGATCCAGGCTTCCTGTTTTGAGTTACTCATTCACGGAGAGAACTACAGCAGAGACACTTCTCACAAGAATGGAGGCCCTGGTTACAACGGCCAGAATGAGGGGGCTGCTCGCAAGAGAGCGGCAGACCGGATTAACCGCGGGAATCGATTCGGGATCCACGACCACGAAGGCCGTGATAATGCGCGACAACAAGATCATAGGCACCGGATGGGTGCCGACGACTGAGGTCATAAAGAGCGCGGAGGATGCATTCGAGGCAGCCCTCCAGGAGTCTGGTGTCAGGCGCGAGGAGATCCAGGGAATAGGCGTCACCGGCTACGGCAGATTCCTCGTCGGCAAGCACTTCAATGCCAAACTGATCCAAGAGGAGATCACCGTGAACTCCAAGGGTGCCGTATTTCTCGCTGATGCCCAGAAGGGGCCTGCAACAGTGATCGACATCGGCGGGATGGACAACAAGGCGATATCAGTGCAGGATGGCGTGCCGGGAAGCTTCACCATGGGCGGGATATGCGCGGGAGCTTCTGGCAGGTTTTTGGAGTTGACCGCAAGGAGGCTCGGGGTCAATATAACCGAGCTTGGCAAGCTGGCGCTCAAAGGATCTCACAAGAACGTGCCGATGAACAGCTACTGCATCGTCTTCGGAACCCAGAGCCTCGTCAACAGCCTCTCGAAGGGTTCGCGACCAGAGGATGTCGCCATGGCTGCGTGCCACAGCGTGGCCGAGCAGGTATTCGAGCAGCAGCTCCAAGAGGTCGAGGTGAAGCAGCCAGTGATCATGGTCGGCGGCACGGCTCTGATAGAGGGGCTTCCCAGGGCGATGGAGGATCTGCTAGGCATAAACGTCATGGTTCCGCAGCATGCCCAGTACATCGGTGCCGTGGGTGCAGCCCTCCTGGTCTCCGGCATGCTGGAGGAGTGAGATGGATCCCCTCGAGGTCTATAAGGTTGAGGCGCCTGGAGAGGAGTTCGGCGCAGGCAAGTATCGGGAGATCATACTGGATATACTGCAGGATCTCGGCCTTGTCAGATCGATAGGCAGGCTTTATGTTTACGTGGATATAGAGAAGCCGTATTTCGCCGTATATGGTGTATTGCGCGGCTCCCTTCCACCGCTTCGAGTGAGCGATGTCGCAGATATCGCGAAGATCGAGGGGGGCTATCAGATAAAGCTGAATGAAGAGGAGCATCTCGCGGATATGCTGAAGGTGCTCTGGGAGAGATACGGCCGAGATAAGGTGGAGCAGCCAGATCGGGATCTTCTCACCGTCTCGACCGATGCGAGTCCTGCAGATCTGATCGTAACAGATGTCGATGCGGAATTCAGGAGAGATCTCACAGATGCGCTGATACGAATAGCGCCCGAGGGTTTCAGGAACAGAAGGAATGAGATGACTGAGGATACCTTCTTCTTCATCGCCTCTGAGGAGACGATAACTCCAGAGCTGATCGAGGAGGTCAGGGGGAAGATAAGGGGTATGGAGAATGCTTGAGCCTGTGATGTTTACTGGCGGCGTCTACAAGCACGACCTGGTTATAGAGCTCGTCGAGGATCTAGGCGGATATATTCTCCAAAAGAACGTGGCTCAGAGCGAGGTGATTCTGCTCTTGCTTGTGCCCGCGGAGGACCTGAAGATCCTGGAGGAGCTGACGAAAGAGCTCCGCGGCGAGCTCACCCGGGCGCCGCTTGCCGGAACAGAGGTGGCAGTTGTCACACCAACACTTGCTATACATCATCTCCCGCATGTGGCATGCGATATAGCGGAGTACCTGAGACGAAATGGTGCGAAGAGCAACATGATAGGCCTGGCTCGCGGCGTTGGCAGGGAGATCGCGCAGATAAACGAATATGAGACAGCTCTCATAAACGAGCATGATGCTGCGGTCTTCCTCTTCGGGAACTTCGCCAAATGTATAATCAAGAAGGAGGAGCTATACAGAGGCATAAACATCCCGGTAGTTGTTACAGGCGGTCCGGAGATACCGAAGGGTGAGCTGCCTTATGCATTCGAGTATGTCTCAGCTGTGGGAAGGCTAGCGCATAGGTCCAAGAAGGCCAGCGAGATAGGGAATCTGGACAGGATCGTCGCAGCCGTCGGGAGAGCTCTGGACAAGATGCGCGCAGATATAGAGAAGGATCCCCTCACGACATCGCCCCCGAGAGTAATGGACGCTGTTAGAGAGCAGGTTCCGGATATAGAGAGCTCTTATTCTCCACTTCCCATCGCGCTGAACCTCACAGGCTGCAGGATAAAGCTCCCTTATGATGAGTACCACGAGGCCGTGAGCAAGGTAAGATTCGATGAGGGCGTCACCCTCGGAGAGATAGCGAGCATCCGGCCGTCTAAGATGAAGAACTACATCCTCGTCAGGATACTTCCTGAGTCTGAGACGGGAATGGTGTTTTGAGAGGTCCGATATGCTGGAGGACGAGCTGAAGGAGATACTCGAAAAGGGCATCGAGGTGTCTGCTGAGGACATGATAAAGTCGATCGAGCAGATCTACGGCGAGGTGCCATACATTTTTCATTTCATGAAGGACAATCCGGAACTTCTCGTGACAAAGGTCCTGCACAACAACGCGATAATAAGAAGCTCCAAGCTCGATATGAAGACCGTAGAGCTGATCTCAATCGCCGTGAGCGCTGCCATAAGATGCAGCCACTGCCTGGAGATGCACATCAGGGTCGCATCGCGTATGGGGATAAGCGATGAGGAGATCGCTGCTGCGATGTTTCTTGCCGCAAACCTCGTAAATGCGAGTGTGCTCGCAACAGCCACCAGAGAGCTGGACGAGAAGAGAGAGGTATGCAGGGCCTGCGAGCTGGGCACATGCGAGATACACGGGAAGAAATGATTTTTTTTGAGGCCGGGACCGGGATTCGAACCCGGCTCGAGGGATCCACAGTCCCGCAGGATAACCACTACCCTATCCCGGCACGCGACCACATCGAGTCTGTTATTGAAGATAAAGCTTTCTCTCCACG
>CAZMZV010000048.1:6009-13036 GCA_964570975.1 uncultured Methanotrichaceae archaeon
CAGGCCGGAGAGGAAGCCACTCAGCTGTTTGCTCGCTGGTGCATCAATATTTATACGGTACCTCCTCCCATCATACGACTGATGACCATACTCGAGATACCGAATGGCAAGCTTGTTCCTGCTATAGCGCAGGATTGGAGGACCGGCGAGGTGCTCATGCTGGCATACATGAACAACACCGCTCTGAAGAGAACGATTGAAACGGGAGTGGCTCACTACTGGTCGAGATCGAGAGGCAAGCTGTGGCGGAAGGGAGAGTCGTCAGGAAACGAGCAGCTTGTGAAAGAGATACTGGTCGATTGCGATGCGGATGCGATTCTTCTTAAAGTAGAACAGAAGGGCGGTGCCTGCCACACCGGCTACAGATCCTGCTTCTACAGGACGTTGGACGGCAGGATTGTCGGGGAGAAGGTCTTCGAGCCGGCTGATGTCTACAAGAGATGACTCTTTTGCTCTATCACATCTAGAGAGGAGGTATTTTGTATACTCTATGCCATAATCCGCTGCTCAAAGTAACCGCATCTGTGACTGGAGGCAGGATCAAGATCGAGGCATCCGGCATCCTAGCAAGAGCTCCAGGAGTCGCATCAGCTTTGGCCATGGTAGATGGAAGCATACCAGTGTATGCCGGCGAGAGGCTGTACATCTCAACATGGATACCACCCATACCTAGTAGAGCTTTCGATCGTTTTGTTAGAAGCCGGTTGCTTTCTTCTCTCGGAAAAAGAACTCCTGATCAGATCACCATATCCATAACCGAGGAGTGTCCCAACAGGTGCAAGCACTGCGCGCTTCCAGATAGCGGGGAGCATCTCCGATTGGAGCCTCACGAGGTGAAGCGTATCATCGATCAAGCTTTAGATCTGGGTTCCACGCTCATCATATTCGATGGAGGGGAGCCGGCTATATACAAAGAGCTGCCGGAGCTCGTAAGCTACGTAGACGATAGAGCCGTAGCCACGATGTTTACATCAGGCGCCGGCTTCACAAGAAGGCTGGCCGCGGAGATCAAAGAGGCCGGCATCCAAGCGATAAACGTAAGCCTTGATAGCCCGCGGGAGCATGAGCACGATGAAATTCGCGGAAGAAAGGGCGCTTACAGAGATGCGATGAATGCCATAAGGTACGCCATCGACTCGGGGATCCTGGTCGATTTGTATGTTGTGCTAAGGCACGATAACATCAGCCAACTTCGCGAATTCCACGAGCTCACGCGCGAGACGGGCGCGCATGAACTTACCTTCTTCGAGGTCGTGCCAACAGGCAGATGCTCAAATGCCACTGATCTGATATTGGATGCCGAGGATCTGGCAGCACTCGAGCGATTTACAGAGAATGCACCACCTCCAAGAATATTCTCCGTGCCATCCGCCCTCAAAAATTTTGGATGTTTTGCGGGGAGGAGCTGGATGCACATAACGCCATCCGGGGATGTGTATCCCTGCGCCTGTTATCCAACCAGCTACGGAAACGTTCTGCAAGAATCTCTTGGCAAGATCTGGAAAAGGATGTCGACCTTTCCACATAAAGGAATGAGGACCTGTCCCATTCGATTAAAAGGCGCCCCTAAAAATCTGTGAATTCAAAGGATAAATCTAAATATGTAATAATGATGGTAAACCCCTTATTGTTATGGAGCTAACACCAGTTCAAAGGGATATACTAACCGCGCTGATAAACATACATAGACGCGAGGGTAGAGCCGTAAAGGGAGAAGAGATAGCCGAGCTAATAGATCGCAACCCGGGCACAATCCGCAATCAGATGCAGTCGCTCAAGGCGCTGAATCTCGTAGAGGGTGTTCCAGGACCGAAGGGCGGGTACAAGGCAACAGGGGCTGCGTATGAGGTTTTGTGCCTCGACAACAGCAGCGATATAGTCGATGTGCCTATAATAAAGAATGGTGTGCAGGTCGAAGGGGCATCCGCAAACGAGATAATTTTCAACAAGGTCATGAGACACGACAGCTGCGACGGCATGGTCAGGATCACGGGGAATGTCAGGGATTTCAACATCGGAGATGAGATCGAGATCGGGCCTACGCCTGTCAACAAACTCTACATCAGGGGCGAGGTTACGGGCAGGGACGACACGATGAGCCGGTTGATATTCAAGGTAAAAGAGATGATCTCAGTGCCGAGGATACCCGTCAAGAGGATCGCCCGCCGTGCGGTTAAAGTGTCTCCATCGGCATCGATACAAGACGCGGCCAAAACGCTGATACATAATGGTGTGAGCGAAGCACTGGTCGACGAGAGCTCACCCGGACTTATAAGCTTGGTCGATCTCGTCAAAGCCATCGCTGATGGCCGGACGGGCATAGAAGTCAGAGAGCTGATGACAAAAGGGTATCTGACAATAGATTCTGAGGAACTTCTCTACGAGGCGATAAAGATCATGGGCAAGACGGGAACCAGCCAGCTTGTTGTCACCGAGAACGGCATGCCATGGGGTTTGATCAACCCAGCTGATGTAATCAGATCGCTGACTCCGGTATAGATAGCGACTCTGGCCTTCTCTCCAGCATCGAAGGCCGCATCACACTCTTCAGATAGCGTTGTCCTCCGTCTTCAGATACGATGGAGAAGCTATGCTCTAAAATAGAGGAGCGCAAACTCTGGTCTTCACACGCCCTCTGCGCTCCTCATAGATTCTCTTATCGACGATCATCTCCAGCATGAAGATGTACAATATGATGTGTTGAATGATGTTCAGCAATTCAATAGCAGAGGACCAATTCATACGTAAAGATTTTGATAATAATCGATATCTTTCGACCGCATCGCCTCGAATTATTCAACACAGCACCAAGATAGAAAAATACTTCAAAGCGGATTCTAAAGACTGTTTGAGCCTGGCTAGGTGATCGTATAATTTGATATTGCAAGCAGAAATGTGAGGGTATTAGAGATGGATGTAAAAGTTCCGCTTGATGTGCCACGAAGGGCAAGAGAAGATTATATAAAAAATTACCTCGAGATAACAAAAAACAGCGGTCGTTTGATGCTGTTCGCTGGTGACCAGAAGGTCGAGCATCTGAACGATGATTTTTATGGGCCTGGAATAGCGGAGGATGACGCAGACCCTGAGCATCTCTTCAGAATAGCAAGCCGTGGAAGAATAGGTGTCTTCGCGACGCAGCTTGGTTTGATTGCAAGATACGGCATGGATTACCCAGAGGTTCCATATCTCATCAAGCTGAACTCCAAGACCAATCTCATAGAGACGTCTCAGGCAGATCCAGTGAGCAGACAGTGGATTGATGTATCGCAGGTACTTGAATTCAAGAAGGAGAGCGGTCTAAAGATATTGGGTGTTGGATACACAGTCTATCCGGGAAGCGAGCATGAGTCGCTGATGCTCCGGGAGGCTGCGCAGCTTGTATACGATGCGCACAAGAACGGGCTTGTGGTGGTTCTCTGGATCTATCCACGTGGAAAAGCTGTGAAGAACGAGCGCGATCCGCATCTGATCGCGGGGGCGTGCGGTTTGGCGGCCTCACTGGGTAGCGACTTCGTCAAGGTGAATTATCCACATGCAGAGAATCCGGCCTTGGCCTTCAGAGAGGCCGTGATGGCTGCCGGCAGGACGAAGGTGATATGCGCAGGTGGGTCTATTGAAGATCCAAGAGCATTTCTCCAACGTCTTTACGAGCAGATACATGTCTCAGGCGCAGCTGGAAACGCAACCGGTAGAAACATCCACCAGAAGAGGCTCGATGATGCGATAAAGATGTGCAATGCGATATACGCTATAACGGTCGAGAAAAGGGGCCTGGAGGAAGCGTTGAGCATTTTGGTATAACATTGCGAGGGTTCCTGAAACCCACCTTTTTGATATAAAATATTATTAATACAAGTGTGCTGTAACAAGCGGGAATCTTAAAAGGGATGTTTATAGCAATCCTCTTGCGAGCTCTCAATCACGATCTCTTATCCTAACACGTCCTTCAGATTGACATAGATCGGCAGCAAAATCATGTCTGCAGGAGAGCACGATTAGTAACCCTACGCTCTCTCCTCCAGCCTGAGATCCGGCCTAGATCCAATCCGCTCGCAGGCTATTCACCTGAAGTGATATCCGCCTCGCGAGTAAATAATCGAGGGTGGTGTTGTGTAATAGAAGGTAACTCCTCTCAGCCCGTAAACATTCACATCCCACCATGGATCTATGCCGAAAGCTGCCGGGTCGAATGTCGTACCCGTAAGGTAAGATGGATCCAAAATATATCGATAGCCAATCGGAGAATAGCCGTATCCGAAGGCCCAATAGCGATGATCGTAATAGGGAACGTATGGGCGATCTATCGGATAAATCCAACTGTACTGCCACTGGTGCGTATGTGTCAGAAATGGATGATACAAAGGTGAGAGCCAGTCGTACTCCATATTATCCGCCAGGCATGGCATGGAGATAATAATACACAAAACCACGACTGCCGATATGCATTTCATTATAGCAACCCCACTCGAGGAATAAGCTGCTCTGTCACTATTTATGTATTTCGACGAATATGTGGGAGCCGTACGGCATTCCTCCCCGCCCTAAGGGACGGGGCCTCCTGCCCGCTCTAGGTGAATGTTTACGGGAATGACTCTAGCTGCTGTGCTGAAGAATGTTCGGAAATCCAATAGCACGGCTACACTATGAGAATCAAAATTCGATGATAATCGATATCTAGCGACCACATCGACTCGAATTGTTCAACGTAGCACCTTTAGCAGATAGATGATGCCTCGCTGCCGGTCTGTGCGTTAGCGAGAAGGCGCTTGGCCGACTCCTGCCAGGAGAGGATCTTCTTGATGCTGATTCCTGTTGACTCTGAGAGAGCGGCGGAATCTGATGCTATGAGCATCTCAATCGTCTTGATGCCAGCATTCTCGAGACGCTCCTTGCTCTTAGGTCCTATTCCAGGTATATCGCTCAGCTCCGGCAGGCTGCGCGCTGCCGAATTCCTCTTTTCCTGCCATTTATTGAAATTGCACTGGGGACAGCCGAGATCCCAGGGCCTCTTTCCGCGGTTTATGATGCGAATGTGGTTGAGCCCGTGGCTCTCGCACCTCCTCTCGGTAACCACTATGGTTCCTGTCTTGGGAAGAGGCAAGGAGAACCTGCACTCGGGATAGCCAGAACATCCTATGAACCTGGCACCACGTCTTCCGCGCCTTATTACAAGATCAGAGCCGCAAGCGCTGCACTTGCCAACGATCTTATCGACGCGAAGCCCCTCTCTAATAGATGCCTCTATCTCTTTTCTATGACTCAGCAGCTCATCGAATACCATCTCAAGCATCTGCCTAGACTCCTCGATCACCTCATTCTTTGCGATCTTCCGTTCAGCTATCTTGAGCATGTCATGCTCGAGTGTTCTGGTCATATCGGGCTTTGTTATGGTTGGAGCATGGCGCTGTAGGGTATCCACAACGGCATAGGCGGTCTTCGTTGGCCTTATCGGATTGCCGTGGATGTACGCTCGTGCATACAGCTTGCTTATGATATCATGCCTTGTAGACTTCGTGCCTAGGCCCAGCTCATCCATGAGCCTGATAAGTCGACCCTGCCCGAATCTGGCCGGTGGTTGGGTCTCTTTCGATACAACCTCGTGGCCCAAGACCTTCAGCATCTCACCCACCTCTACTTGAGGAAGATGGTGCTCCTCTGCCCGGCTATATGGATAGTAGCGTCGCCAGCCGGGATCCAGAATCCTGGAGCCGTTTGCCTTGAAGGGCTCATCGCCTATATCGACGCTGATGCTCGTCGTCTCCCATACACACTCCCCTGCGAGTGTGGCGAAGAACCGCCGAACGACGAGCTCGTATATCTTCCACTGATCCTCTTTGAGATCTGCCTTATCGGCAACAGATGTCGGATATATTGGGGGATGATCGGTGGTTGATCGTTTGCCCCGCGTTGGGGTTATGCTCCCCTTCATCAGCTCTAGCGCATGCTCGCGGAAGGGTCCAGAGGAGAGCATATCCAGCAGAGAGCGCAGATCGATAGAAGGAGGATATACCGTATTGTCAGTTCTCGGATAGCTTATGTAGCCGTTCGTGTAGAGATCCTCTGCGATCCTCATAGCATTTGCAGCTGTGAACCCTATGCCGCTTGCAGCGCTGATGAAGCTCGTTGTATCGAATGGTGCGGGCGGTCTATCCTTTCTCTCTCCATTCGTTATCGCTTTTACGCATGCAACATCGCCCAGCGATTCTACTATGCGATCTACCTCATCCTTGCTCCAGATCCTCGATCTCGCATGTGTGACCCGAATACCCTTCTCGAGATCTGCATATATCTCCCAGTAGGGTTTTGGCTGAAACGACTCTATCTCCTTCTCCCTGTTCACGATCAACGCCAATGTCGGCGATTGGACCCTTCCTACTGAGAGAAAATCCTTTCCAAGACGGCCTGATGTTATCGATATAAACCTCGTAAGGGTCGCACCCCATACCAGATCTATGATCTGCCTGGCCTCGCCTGATGCGGCTAGATCAAAATCGACCTCCCCCGGCTCTGAGAATGCCCGCTGTATCTCGCTCTTTGTAATGGCGCTGAACCTTGCCCTATCCGCCTTTATTGATGGGTTGACCTCTTGAATTATGCGAAGAGCCTCGACGCCTATCAGCTCACCCTCTCTGTCGTAGTCTGTGGCGATTGTCACGCGGTCGGCTTCTTTAGCGAGCTTCCTGAGTGCCGCAATAATCCTTTCCTGTATGGGTCTTGAAACAACCTCAGCTCTTATGAGATCCTTGTAGTCGACCTTCTGCCAGTTGTTGTAAATCGCCGGATAATCCAGACCGACGATATGCCCGCTCAGGCCTACGACAACATGATCGCCAAAACGAAAGGTATCGACACCAGAGACTTTTGTAATATCGGGCTTTTTGCCGGCGAGAATCTCAGATATTCGCTTCGCAGCATCGTGTTTTTCCGCAATGATGAGATGCATTCATCTTCGGAGACTCTTACAGGAAATATAAGAATCTGTCGGACTTATCTGCTGAAATAGCATGCAATCATTCCGAGACCT
>CAZMZV010000049.1:0-12950 GCA_964570975.1 uncultured Methanotrichaceae archaeon
CGGAAATCCAGTAGCAGAGTGCCAACATATGGTAAAATTTCGACATGAGCCGATATCTGGCGACCGCATAGCATCGGATTCTTCGATACAGCAGGGGAATGTGCTGTGTTGAAGAATGTTCAGAGATCCAATAGCAGAGGGTCAAATCACACGAATCAAAAATTTAATGAGAATCGATATTCTGCGACTCACATTTCGCAGCAGGGAACAAAAGTTGAATATTTTTCTGCATAGCGATTTAACCAATTAGTTATAATCTCATATTATTTATAAGTTAATTTATTATTTTGTCCGAGCAGGTTGCTGCAACTTTCTGCCATAAAGTCATGTTAAGGGTATTCAGCTTTTCAGCATATTAGAAAATTTTGTAAATTAAAAAATAAGTTATTATTTCAATTACAAAAATTTATACACGTAAATCGATAGCGCAAAAATTATTGGCTCTTTTACCCTTTACTGCGAAATGTAGGCTGCGACAGTACTGCCTCGAATTATTCAACACAGGAGAGGAGTGCAATTCTTCATAAATCTTCATCCAACAGAATCGAAGCTGTGTTTAATCCCGAGCCCATGCGTATGAGAGATGCAATTGCAGCCGCTTCCAGCATCTCTTCTCTTCTCACCCCGAGCTTCTTGGCTTGAGCCATGTGTCTTGTGGTGCAATCCTCACATCTTATCGCCACAGAGCATGCAAGCGCGATCAGGGCTTTCTCTCGTGCCGACAGTGCTCCTGCAGAGAGTATACTCGCTGCAAGCGCCTTAAAAAGATCGCCCGCATCTCCACCAATTGCCTCAAGAAATCTGTCTGCATTTGCCATTAAATCACATCCCTCGCGGAGAACGCTTTTGTTATCTATCCTCTCCTCCTCTTTGGAGAGATTGCCACAGATATGAGAAATATCACCACGCTCATTATCGCGATCGAGCTCCCGACAGGTATATCGAAATTCAGCGATATCGTTATTCCAACGAGGCTTGATGCCAGCCCTATCAAGGGGGATATCAGGATTATCCATCTCATATCATGGGAGAACTGGTATGCAGCAGATACAGGATTCACCATCAGCGCGAATATCAGAAGACCGCCGATGAGCTTTAGAGATACCGAGACCGTAACACCGCATAGAAAGAGTATCGCGTAGTAAAAAGGCCTTGTGTTTATTCCGGACTCCTCAGCGAGCTTTCTATCGAGCATTATCGCGAAGAACTCCTTGTAGAAAAGAGCCATCACGCTGATGAGAATAACCAGCAGGATGAAAAGCCTGATCAGGTCTGTATTTGTTATACCAAGAACGCTCCCCCAGAGTATGGAGAGCGCTGTGCTGCTCACCACAGAGCCGGGGACGATGCTCAGAAATAGCAATGCCAGGGCCATCGTCAGCGAGAACATCGTCCCGAGTATGACGTCAGCCTGAAGCCTGGCCTTCTCAGCGATCGGCCCCAGAACGAATGCGACCAGTATCGCCATGCCTAGAGCGAGAGTGAACGGATCTCTCGAGACGACCAGCCCGAGGGCGGCGCCTGCAAAGGCGGCATGGGACATGCAGAAGCCTATCGATGAGAGGTTCATCCTAACCACGAAAACGCCTATCATGGAGCAGACAACAGCTGCGAGCGACGCCCCGATGATCGTGTTGATTATAATGCTCGGCGGCAGCATCATGCGCTATGCCTCAGCAAATGCATTCCTGAACACTCTCGAGGACAGCATCTCATCTGGAGGAGTAAACCCGATCAGACGCCCGCCATTCAGGAGCAGTATCCTGTCGCAGATATCAGGGATGTGATCGATGTCGTGGATGACCATGATTGTGGTCAGATTGTTCTTGACATGAAGCTTGCAGATCTTGCCGGATACCTCCTCGACAGCTCTGTAATCCAGATTCGAGTATGGTTCATCCAGAAGGAGAATCCTCGGCTCCTTCGCGAGCAGCCTGGCTAAAAGGACCCGCTGCGTCTGGCCTCCTGAAAGCTTGCCGATGGGTCGCTCCCAGAGGTTTTCGACCTCCATGAACCTGGCAGCTTCGCGCGCCTTCTCCCAGTCATCTCTACTAGGACGGCGAAAGAGCCCGAGCTTGCCGAACCTCCCCATTAGTATCACATCTCTGACCAGATATGGTGTGCTTTCGGGGAAGACCTTCGCCTGCAGCATGTAGCCGATCTCCCTTCTGACCGCTGGGCCCTCCTTTCGGACGTTTTTGCCGAAGACCTCAACCCTGCCGTCTGCTGGTAGTATACCATTGATGGTCTCGAGAAGCGTAGTCTTGCCAGCGCCATTAGGCCCCATCACACATATCATCTCACCCTCCTCTACAGAGATTGATATGTCCTTGAGGGTTGAGTTTCGCTCCCCGTCGTAGAATGTGTACACGTTCTTGAGAGATATCACAGGCATCTTTCGCCTCATAGCTTCTCGATTAGAGACTCGAGCGGCATCTTGGAGAGCTCCCAGGAGAACTCCTCCAGCGAGTCAGGTGAGAGTTTGGATATCCTAGCGACGATGGAGTCCTTTACCCTGAATCTAGCGTTCCTGCTGTTCGATGAAAACGTCGCCTCCGGAATGCCATCAGGGAGCACGCTTATGTTTCCCTTTCCGAGGGTGCAGCCCGTGGATATCTGAATGCCATCTGCAAGGCAGGAGAGCGGTGGATTGCTTCCTGACCTGACCACCGCTCTGATATCCTTATGCCCTTTTGAATCCAGCTCCTTGAGAGCCGCGAGGCCCATCCTTATGCCGAGCACGAGAAACGGCCCGAGATGACCGTGAAACTCCCTTCCGCGTTCTATCATGCCATCGAGAGATACGTTATCTGGATCTATCACATGCATCTTCAATATAATCGCCTCATGCCTCAAATTTAGTATTACCAACTTTGAAGAGATAGCTCGATTTGCGATATAAATCTCTTTTCGTAACAAAGTTAAGATCTAGATTTTATGAGCCTGTTATATATTTTTGATGTTCGCATCCGATGAAAGACGCGTGCCACAAATAGACTAAACCATTGGAGCTATCATATTGTTTTCCTTATTTCTTGATACGAAAAAGCCCCCTAACCATGAGATGTGATCTCGGGTCGTTGAGTGTTTGGCACGAAAATGTCTCCGGATCATTCCCTGTCTGTGGGTCAAGGTTTCCAGAGAGCGCTCGATATGTTGTAGAGATCGCTTTCCTCTGGTATCCAGAGATCAGCGGAAGCTCTTCCACAGCCTGTCGCCAACGTGATGGATGGACTTCACAGCCTTTCCCTCTCCCTTCATCTCCTGTCCGGATCTGAGAGCCCTTCCCACAGCTAGCGGCTTTTTGTGCCTTTCTTCAAGGATCACGACGAGATCTCCGGCCATGATATCCGGGTCGGCGTATACTATCCCCGGGCCCATGACATCGGCTCCATTTGCTATGAAGGGTACAGCTCCAGCATCAACCACCACTATGCTCCTCTTGGGGGCAAGTTCAATCGCTCCCAGAACTGTGAAGAAGGGTCTTCCATCGACAACCATTAAAAGAGGTCTTCCGTTTACGATTATCAGATCCAATTCCTCATCAGTCTCTGCGAGCTCCATCGAGGCAGTTCTGAGCTTCTCCGGATCTTCGACCAGACCTAGCATAGCGTTTAGTATTTTTTTGGCTTCGCTTCCCTTCAGATGGTGCCTGGATTTGATCTTCATGGCCTCCATCTTTTCCCGACAAATTTAAATATGCAACGAGAGAGTCACTTCCAGATATGCGTTTTGCTGTAATATCAGCGTGGAGAGGAGTTGATGGCGCAGAGGCCGCTTGATATTTTGAACGAATCGCTAAATTCGCCGGTAATAGTAAAGCTCAAGGATGGAAGGGCCTTTCGTGGTGAGCTCCAGGGCTACGATATACACATGAATCTGGTTCTGGAGAACACAGAAGAGATCGCGGAGGGCACAGCACGCAAGATTGGGGCTGTAATAGTTCGCGGAGATAACGTGGTCTACATATCACCATGAGGTGGGTTAAATGAGCAAAGGCACGCCCTCGATGGGCAAAAGTCACAAAAAGACACATGTGAGATGCAGGAGATGCGGGAAGCTCTCTTACAACTTCAACAGAAAGGTCTGTGTTGCATGTGGTTTCGGTCGGTCCAAGAAGCTCAGAAGCTATAAGTGGATGCGAAAGGCAGGATATTGATATATGCGAGATGCATGCGGGGTCGTTGGGATCTCCCTGGAGGACGAGCGGCAGAGTGTTGCGAGGAGGATCTACTACGCCCTGCATGCATTACAGCATCGCGGCCAGGAGGCTGCAGGCATCTCTGTGCATGACGGCAAGGTCATGCGCACACACCGCGGGATGGGGCTGGTATCTGAGGTATTCGGTGATTCGCAGATATCACTTCTTCGAGGGCACGTGGGGATAGGCCACGTTCGCTATCCAACAACCGGAGCGCACTGCATAGAGAACAGCCAGCCGATTCTCGTAAAATACAAGGGTGGGGCCATTGCAATCGCTCACAATGGCAATCTAGTTAACTCCGCAGGGCTCAGAGCGGAGCTCGAGAGCTCGGGGGATATCTTTTACTCGACCTCTGATACAGAGGTCATAGCTCATCTTCTTGTAAAAGAGCTGCAGCGATACGATCTGGCCGATGCGATAAGAGCTGTCATGAGAAAGCTCGTAGGCTCTTACTCTCTTGTTGTCCTATGGGATGACACTGTCATAGGGCTGAGAGATCCTCTCGGAATAAAGCCCCTCTGTATAGGAGCGCTTGATGGTGGCTACATCATCGCATCGGAGAGCGTGGCCATAGACACGCTCAACGGAAGGCTGATACGAGATGTCGCGCCCGGGGAGATGGTCGTTCTCAAGAGGGGCTGCATCGATTGCGTAAAGATCACCAACTGCCACAGGCCGGCGCACTGCATCTTTGAGTACATATATTTTGCAAGGCCTGATAGCATCATGGAGGGGAGGCTCATCTATGACATCAGGGTGAACATAGGAAGCATCCTGGCGGATGAGCATCCAGTCGATGCGGATGTCGTAGCTCCAATCCCCGATTCGGGGATCACCATGGCTGTCGGCTACCACCAACGCTCCGGCATAAGATATAGGGAATGCCTGATGAAGAACCGCTATGTTGGCAGAACATTCATCATGCCGGACCAATCGATGAGAGAGGCCGCGGTGCGTCTCAAGATGAATGTTATCAGACCTAACATCGAAGGCCGGAGGGTGGTCCTGGTTGATGACAGCATAGTCAGAGGCACTACCAGCCGCAGAATCGTGAGAATGGTCAGAGAGGCAGGCGCGAGAGAGGTTCATGTCAGGATCGGAAGCCCGCCGATAATAGCGCCATGCTATCTTGGGATCGATATGGCGAGCAGAGACGAGCTCATAGCGGCACACAAGACGGTGGCAGGTGTAGAGAGCGTCATAGAGGCCGATTCTCTCGGATACATAAGCCTCGACGGTCTCATCCGAGCCATAGCTCTTCCAAAAGATCACTTCTGCACGGGCTGTCTCACAGGCGTATACCCCATAGAGATTCCGGGAGAGGCCTGTATAATCTCTCAGCGGCGTCTTACCGAGTTTATATCCGACGCAAATGTAAATAAAGATTCCATCTCAAGCGAAGCCACTTCAAATGTTGTCGATTTGCATTCCAAGGCTACAAAGCAAGAGATTATTTGAAATGTCCACGTACGGCTTTCTTTTCTCTGCCGGGATTAATATAACGGCTATCAGATCCTCCGGCTAAATCGATCGGAAAAGATGGAGTGCCGGGGGCGGGATTCGAGCCCGCGACTTCCAGATGACCCAGGCGCCTTTGGCATACCCTATGAGTCTGGCGCCCTAACCAGCTAGGCCACCCCGGCCTGGAGAGAGCCCTCGTTCGAATTCTTACATAAGGTTTGTGCTCCAATGCGAGAGCTCCGCCTGAGAAACTAGATCTCAGAAATCGATGGGTTAACTTTTTCTCGATCGAATCGAAGCACGTTCTGATGGAACTGAGCATCTCTGGAACGATCAGCAACACTCTAGCCGGAAAAACGATAGTCATGGGAGTCACCGGCAGCATCGCAGCCGTTAGAGCTGTAGATTTGATACGCGACCTGATCAGGCGTGGCGCGACAGTTCGATGCGTTATGTCTAACGCAGCTCGGATGATACTCCATCCGTATGCTCTGGAATATGCCAGCGGCAGTCCGGTCATCACGGAGATAACCGGCCGGGTGGAGCATGTGGAGCTCTGTGGCTTGGAGGGATGTGCGGATCTGCTCCTCATAGCCCCAGCGACTGCTAACACTATAGGAAAGATAGCAAACGGAATAGACGACACTCCTGTAACGACCTTCGCCACAACAGCGATAGGAAGCGGAAAGCCTGTCGTTGTGGTGCCTGCGATGCACCAGGCCATGTACAACCACCCTTCCGTGGTGGAGAACCTCAAAAAGCTCAGATCGATGGGCGTAGTTTGCATAGATCCCAAGATGGAGGAGTCGAAGGCGAAGATCGCGGACAACTCTGTGATAATCTCCGAGATCGAACGCATTTTGGGGCCGAACGATCTCCGATCGAAGCGCGTTCTTATAACAAGCGGATCAACGGCTGAGAGCATAGATCCCATCAGGATAATAACAAACCGCGCATCTGGCAAGACAGGTCTTGAGATAGCGAAAGAGGCATACAGAAGAGGCGCGGATGTTACGATAATCCACAGGGCAAAGATGGGCTTACCATTTAGAGAGATCTACGCGGAGAGCGCGCAGGATATGCTCGATGCTGTGATTAACGAGCTCTCGAATGGCTACGATGCATTAATCGGGGCGGCTGCAGTCGGCGACTTCACCGTTGATAAGGAGCCGAGAAAGATAAAATCCAGCGAGGAGCTGATCCTGCGGCTAAAGCCGGCTCCAAAGATACTCAGAGCTGTCCGGTCGAGATATCCAGAGCTCAAGATAGTCGGGTTCAAGGCGGAGACCTTTGTTAAAGATGAAGATCTGATCAGAAGCGCTCGCGAGTCGATGGATGCATCTAAGCTCGATCTCGTTGTAGCAAACGATGTCGGTGCCGGCGGGATGGGCACTGATGAGAACAGGGTCCTGATAGTGCGCAGGGACGGAGATTATGTTGAAGTTGCTGGCAGGAAGAATGTCATCGCGAGAAGAGTCATCGATGAGCTTGTGAGGATTCTCAAATGAAAAGCGCAAGAGCTTCAGTCCCGGGCCACATAACGGGCTTCTTTGCTGCGAGGCGCGAGGCGAGGCCTGAGGATTCGGGATCTGTTGGATGCGGATTCACCCTCAGCCTTTTTGCCCGGACAACGGTTAGCATGGCCGAGAGAAGCGAGGTATTCATCAACGGCGCCCTCTCCGAGGCGCCCGTGAGCAGATATGTCGTGGAAAGACTTGCGCCATCGCCTGTGAGGGTTGAAACCAAGTTGGATATGGTCATGGGCGCTGGATTCGGAGCAAGCGGAGCTGGAGCGCTGAGCTGTGCTTATGCCCTGAACCATCTCTTCGATCTGGGGCTCACAGCAAACGGCATCGGGGCAGTTGCGCATAATGCGGAGGTTCTGAACAGAACCGGTCTGGGCGATGTCATAGCGCAGAACACAGGCGGTCTCGTGATCCGCCTGGTTCATGGTGCTCCAGGCAGGGGAATCGTCGACAGGATCCCGGTTCCAACTTTAAAGGTATACGCAGTTGTCAGGGGTTCGATCTCGACGAAGGAGATTCTGCGCGATGAAAGCGTTATGAAAAGAATAAACGCATCTGGCGAGAGAGCTCTCAGGGAAATGCTCCGCAGACCTACGCTGGAAGAGTTCATGCGTATATCGAGGAGATTTACATACGAGACGGAGCTGGCAAGCTGCTGGGCATTGGATGCGATAGAAGCCGTCGAAGCCGCGGGGGGGATGGCGAGCATGATCATGCTCGGTGATTCGGTCTTCGCCATCGGCGGTCCCGAATCTCGCGAGGCTTTACGCCAGTTCGGCGATGTAATTGAGGCAGAGCTCGTTCAGAGGGGGCCTGTACTTGACTGATATACCAAAATCTCATCCGAGATATGCATCACTCATGGCGCGCGAGAAGATCGCGTCCGGCGTCAGAGAGGGAATAACAAGCATTCAAGGGCTGATTGCACAGGGCAGAGGCGAGACGTTTGATTACATACTCGGGGAGAGGACCACACGAGCCGCGGAGAACGCCACCGTTGCGGCATCTGCAGCTCTGCTTCTGGCTGAAAGGCCTGCGATAAGCGTCAATGGAAATGTCGCCGCTTTAGCAGCTGCCGAGATGGTGGAGCTAGCAACGCTCTTGGATGTCCCACTCGAGGTGAACCTCTTCCACAGAAGCGAGGATCGGGTGAAGAGGATTGCGGATCTTCTCAGATCTCATGGTGCTAAGAATGTGCTGGGCGAGAAGCCGGATGCGAGGATACCGGGCCTTGAGCACAGCCGTGCGCTCGCTACTAGAAATGGTATATACGATGCGGATGTCGTTCTCATCCCCCTAGAGGATGGGGACAGATGCGAGGCGCTTAGGAAGATGGGAAAGACCGTCATAGCAATAGATCTGAACCCCCTCTCGAGGACATCGATGATGGCCAGCATATCCATAGTGGATAATATAACGAGAGCTGTGCCGAATATTATAGAGAAGATACGGCAGCTCTCCGGATGCCCAAGAGAGGAGCTACAGCGGATACTCGATGAGTATGATAACAAGAGAACATTAAAGGCGGCCCTGATAGAGATGCAAGAGTACCTCAGATCGAGGATGGATGAGCTGGCATGCTGACTCACAAGCGGAGGAAAGACATCATAAGTTGATCCGGTCGTGTGCTTGAATCGAAAATGATGCATGTGTTATGGGACAGCGTGCCGAATTCGCTGTGGATCTGTATGCCAATCAAGACGCAATGCAAAATATGCGTTCAATTAACAACAAATCAGGGACGCTCCCGAGGCGTGCCAAAAAGATGATTTTTGAGATGCGATAGTTTTTGTATGCACGCGTATAGACATCGGACCTGTCCGGATAAAGGATTCAAGTGAGAATTCCTATAAACCTCCTTTTTAAGGTGCTCGCGTGTTGCAGCATACTTGTATTAACAACATTTAATATCAAAAAGGTGGGTTTTTAGGAATCCTCAAGTGTTTCTGACATGCAGAATCGGTAAAGGTCAAGTTTCTGGCCTCAGCGCTTATCCGGACAGGTCCTAGAAAGCTGTTGATCTGGTGCTCTTTTGAATAATTCCGTTGGCATGCTGTGTTGAATAATTCGAGGCAATACGGCCACTAGCCATCTATTATTATCAAAATTTAAATTCGTATGAATCAGCCCTATGCTATTGGATTTCTGAACATTATTCGACACAGCATCTTTGCACGAAAAACACCGATGATCAATAGCTCTCCTGTGGGAATGGCTGGGAATGCATTTTCGTACTGATGGCTTCTCTTTCTCTGATGCGTTGTTGCAATGAAAACCTGACAGTCAACCCGCGCCAACATGGTGCGTTTGATGTCAGAAGCAATTGAACTGCTGTGATCAACTCAGATGCAATACCCACTCCCTGGAAGAGGTTTTAATATATGCTGTATAAGCTAGATGCTGCATGTCCAACCTCATGTTCTTCAGCACAAACGGCTCGCCGGAAAGGGTCGATTTCAAGCAAGCTCTGCTCTCAGGCCAGGCTCCGGATATGGGCCTGTACATGCCTGAGTATTTTCCTAGGATAGAGGATGAAGAGATATCGAAATTCAGAGGAATGCGATATCCGGAGATAGCATACAGGGTGATAAGCCCTTACATTGGGAATCTCATTCCAAAAGACGATCTGATCTCAATACTCGAGAGTGCATACAACTTCGATATACCCATAGAGAGGGTATTTGACCGAGCTCATATAATGCGTCTCGACCGGGGGCCCACCTGCTCCTTCAAGGATTTCGCTGCCAGGCTGATGGGCAGGCTGGTACAATATTTCCTGGAGAGAGAGGGAAGGAACATAATAATATTAACTGCAACATCCGGCGATACCGGAAGCGCTGTGGCACACGCCTTTTACGGCCTGGGCAACGTAAGGGTGGTGGTTCTATACCCGGAGAGAGAGGTGACAAAACGGCAGAGAAAGCAGATGACAACGCTCGGCGGAAATGTGCATGCTTTAGCCGTGGACGGCAAATTCGATGAGTGTCAAGCTCTTGTTAAAAGGGCCTTCGCAGATCCTGAGCTCAGAGAGCTCAATCTCTCCTCTGCCAACTCCATAAATGTAGGACGGCTGCTTCCACAGTCGGTATATTACTTCTACGCCTATTCCAGGATCTCAGATGGAGAGGAGATAGTCGTATCGGTGCCCAGCGGCAATTTCGGCAACCTGATGGGAGGTCTCATCGCCATGAGGATGGGATTGCCTATCAGGCGCTTTGTAGTTGCGACGAACGAGAACGATGAATTCCCTGTATTCATGAGAACAGGCGTCTATAAACCCATCCGACCGAGCAGAAATTGCATATCTAATGCTATGAACGTGGGACATCCCAGCAACCTCGCCAGGGTCTTCGCCCTCTACGGTGGCTGGCTGGACGAGAAGGGCGAGGTGAGAAGAGAGCCCGATATCGAGGATATGCGCAGGGATATGTTCGCGGTCTCCGTGAGCGATGATGAGACCAGAAGGACGATCAACGAGGTCTACGAGCGTTACAAGGTTCTTCTGGAGCCCCATGGTGCAGTCGGCTGGGCCGGCCTTATGCGTTACCTGGAGACGGTTGAACGCTGGGAGCCATCGGTCTCTCTTGAGACCGCGGACCCGGCGAAGTTCCCGGAGGAGATAATCAGACTCCTCGGGATCGAGCCTCCCTTGCCCAAAGCGATGGCTGATCTGGATGCCAAGCCGGAGCATATCGAGCGCATCGACGGCACATACGAATCCCTCAAAGCGTACTTGAGGATGATGGATCGATGATAACCTTCGACGACATCGGAAGCTTTCCAGCTGCTCGCCGAGAGGGAATGAGCAGAGATGAATATCTGGCTCTTGTGAGAGAGATAATGGAGCTGAAGATCTCCACAGGGCTCGATCTGCCGACATATCCCCAGCTGAGGGATATGATAGGAATGTTCATGGATCTCATCAGATCGCCTGAAACAAGCGACGGCCCTTATCTGGTTCGCAGAGATACAGCTGAGATCATCGAACTGGAAGCGTTGCGTTCTCTAAACAGACGCATACGTGTATGTGTTACGGGCCCGCTGGAGCTTTACATATCGGAATTCGGTCCCACAGAATACAGAGATCTGCTCTTCAACATAGCAGAGAGCGTCTCGCGATTCATAGAGAACTCCATAGAGAAGGCGAAGGATCTCGGTATCGAGGTGGCTGTGATATCGATAGACGAGCCAAGCCTAGGGATGAGCTCCAGCATCGCGTTCTCGCAGAATGACATCGTCGAAGCGCTCGATATCGCTAGCGGAAGGTGCGCCGGCAGGGATGTCCAGCTACATCTGCACTCCCCGATTTATGCGGAGCTATGCTCCCAGGTACCGGGAATAAACGTTATAGGCGTGGAATCTGCATCCCACCCCGACTATCTGGATCTCATCGATCGCAGGGTTCTGATCGAGAATGAGACATACATCAGAGCTGGTATCGCGAGGACCGACATACTATCGATGGTCGCAAAGCTCAACGACAGACTCGGCATAAACCTCTGGGAGAATCCAGAGAGGCTCGAGGCTGAGATCCTGAAGATGGAATCTCAGGATGTTATCAAAAAAAGACTCGAACGCGCCGTCGGAAAGTTCGGAGATCTCGTAAGATATGCAGGGCCGGATTGCGGTCTCGGCTCATGGCCTTCGCAGCGCCTGGCGATGGATCTCCTCAAGAGCTGCGCGGGGGCTATAGCTTCATTCAGAGAAGATCATAAGGATTCGAGGGGCCAAACCCTCATATGACCCCCTTTGTGCTGGGAACGCCTGGAGATCCTGGCTGAACAGCGTCGCGGATCGCGAGACCTATCGCCTTGAATATGCTCTCCGCCATGTGATGATCGTTCTCGCCCTCAAATCTCACGTGAAGTGTCAGCCTTCCCGAATCTGACATGCGTCTCAGCATCTCCTTCATGCAGTAAATAGGCATATCAGCTATTGCTTCGCCGCAGAAAGAGCCCTTCATGATGAGATATGCCCTCCCACCGAGATCTATTGCCACCTCCGCTAGAGCCTCGTCCATGGGTATCGCTGCGAAGCCGTATCTTCTTATGCCGATCCTCTCGCCGAGCGCCTGATCCAACGAAGCGCCGATAACGCTTCCAAGGAGCGAGAATCGATAGAGCTCGCTTCCACTCGCTGATGTTTCGATATCCAGAGAGCCGAGCTTTGCCATGGAATGTATCATGTGGTTCATGAAGCCCGAGCCGGTTGCAGCTGATGCAGAGCCACTGCCATCGAGATCTATCATGGCATTCGCAAAAGCCCCCATCTCCGCCAACTCACATCTGCCCCTGCGCATGCTCGCACCTTTTCGTCTCGTCGAATATTTTACTTTCGTGTGGATCTCTCATGGATGAGAAGCCGCGCGCTCATCACACTCAAGCGATCCTTCTCTTGACTGTGATGTTTCGTGACCCTTCTCAGGCTTGGAAGATCTGAGTTGAGGCACTATTCTCTATCAGCAGGCGAAACGCCACAGAATGTTACTGCTTCTACATCATCGACAAAACCCGATCTGTGATGTAGAGGTCTCTCCACGGGCCCATTCCATCGCCTCAGCTCCCATTTTGGGCTTTGCAGCAAAAGAATACTCTGAATGTGGGGCCTCCGTTTTAATCACCAGCCGAAACCGGCGAATTCTCGCGCAGCCCTCTTCTCCTCGAGGTAAACTACTCTACCCTAAAGGGTAGAGCTTCCCACTTCATCGCCAAAACTTGCATCACAGAAACGTGATGTAGAGGTTTTGACTCTATGGGCAC